>CAIKDP010000469.1 GCA_903826205.1 Akkermansiaceae bacterium | reverse complement strand
GTCCGCAGCCTATCAGCTATCGGTGCGGCAGACGCTGGATGCGTTGGCAGCCTGGCTCCGGCAGGGTGGCATGGCTTTGCGCGATGTGGGGACGGATGAATTGGCGGCCTTCCTCAGCCAACGCAAACGCGAGGGCCTCAACGCCGCCTCCCTGCGCATCACCACGGTGCATCTCAAAGTGTTTTTCCGCTGGTTGGCGGCGCGGGGCCGCTTGGCCATGGACCCGGCTGAGCCGCTCATTGCCCCCCGCCCGGACCAAATCCTGCCCGAAACCTTGCACGCTTCGGCTGTGAAAAAAATGTTGGAATCGATCGACCCGGCGCAGGCGCTGGGCCGGCGGGATCTCGCGATCTTGGAAGTGTTCTATGCCTGCGGCTTGCGCTTGTCCGAACTGTGCAGGGCGCGGTTGGAGTTGTTGGACTTCGACGAGGGGTTTCTGCGCATCACCGGCAAGGGTAACAAGACGCGCCTCTGCCGCGTGGGGGGCAAGGCGCTCGCGACGCTGGCGGATTATTTGCAAAACGAACGTCCGGCATTGGTTTCCAAGCGCACTTCATCCCACATTTTCCTCAGTGTGCGGGGCACGGCATTGTCGCCCGACCGGGTGCGCCAGATTGTGAAGGAGCGGGCGGTACAGGCGGGGATCGAGCAAAATGTTTACCCGCACTTGCTGCGCCATTCGTTTGCGACCCATCTGTTGGAAGGAGGCGCGGACCTGCGGGTGATCCAAGAGTTGTTAGGCCACGCGGACATCGCCACCACCCAGATTTACACGCATGTGGACCGCCAGCGGCTCAAGGCGGTGCACAAGCAATTCCACCCGCGCGGGTGAGGATCGGCTTGCGCTACGGGCGGGCATGGTGTGGGATGCGGGCGTGTTAGCGACTTACGTGCATAACTTGGACCCGGTGATTGTGTCGCTTTGGCGGGGCCTGGCGTTGCGCTGGTATGGCCTGGCGTATTTGCTGGGGTTTGTGGTGGGGTTTGTGCTGCTGCGGTACTTGGCGCGGCGCGGGCTGTGGGTGTTGAAGCCGGAAAAGACGGCGGATTTCATTGCGGCGGCGGCTTTGTTCGGGGTGTTTCTGGGCGGGCGGCTTGGCTATATCCTGTTTTATTTTCTGCCCAAGGAAGGGTTTGCGGCATTGGCGGCGGATCCTCTGTTAGTATTCCGGGTGTGGGAGGGCGGAATGGCGAGTCATGGGGGGATTCTGGGCTTGCTCATTTTCACCTGGTTTTACTCACGCAAGGAACACGTGTCCTGGCCAGGTTTGGGCGATGGCCTGTGCGTGGTGGCCCCGCTGGGCTTGTTTTTCGGGCGCATGGCTAATTTCATCAATGGCGAACTCTACGGCAGGGTCGCCACGGGTGTGAGTTGGGCGGTGAAGTTTCCCATGTCCCTGATGGATGACAAGACTCCCGAGGCCGCACACTTTGACGAGGCGGCCGCCGCAGTGGCGGCAGTGGAGCCCGGATTGTCGGCGGCCTATCAGGCGATGGAGACGGGACGCGCGACCATGGAGGCCGGGATGGGGGCTCATGAATATCTGGCGGCGCGGGGGGTGATGTTTCAGGACATCCTGATAGCAACCCGGCATTCCCCAGAGGTGACCGCAGCACTCGGGCCGTTTCTTGAGCCGCGTCATCCATCGCAGGTCTACGAAGGATTGCTGGAGGGGGTGGCGCTGTTTGCCGTGTTGTGGCTGGTGCGACTGCGCTTTCCCAAAGCGCCTGACGGCTTGCTGACCGGCTTGTTTTTTGGGATTTACGCGGTGCTGCGGATTGTTGGCGAGTTGTTTCGCGAGCCGGATGCGGCGCTGGTGGGGCCCCTGACCCAAGGCCAATTCTTATCCCTGTTCATGCTGCTGTTTGCGGCAGGTTTCCTGCTTTACGCATGGAAACAGCGCGGTCTGCAAGAGACATCCGGCGCTGAATGATCCTGCTAACAAAAAAGAAGCGGCCCGGCTGATGCTCCCCGGGAAAAACCCAAAAACCCAAAGGGATACTCAGCCGGGCCGCCTTATGGTTTGTCGCAACGCCGGTGAAGATGGCGGTTTGCGGGGTAACCGTCAATAGTTTCTTGCACTTTTTGCAGGGTGGGTGGGCTGGCTCGTCGTGGGCGGGCGGTGGCTGCCGCGGGATCCTGACGGCGGTTGGGTGGCTTCCCCAGTCGTGGGCATGCCGCTTCGTTGAGCAAAGGATGCGCGGATTTTGCGATGTAGGGGGATTCTTGATTTTTCTCCTCGCTCGTTGCGTTTCGCTGTTTATGCTGCCTCTGCGACCCGATCTGGCGGCACATGTTGTCGCCGCCGCTTGGCAAGCTTCCCGCAACCTCATCGAAAGACCATGAATCTCACGCTCAAAGTTTGGCGCCAGCCCAGCCCGCAGGCCCAAGGCCGCATTGTTACCTATGATGCCAGGAACATTCCTGAAGAGGCATCCTTCCTCGAAATGCTCGATATCGTCAACGAGGGGCTCATCGAAAAGGGCGATGAGCCGATCCATTTTGATCACGATTGTCGTGAGGGCATTTGCGGCACCTGCTCCCTCACCATCAACGGGATTCCGCATGGCAAGGAACGCGGCATCACCACCTGCCAGGTCCATATGCGTAAGTTTGCCGACGGCGACACCATCTGGATTGAACCGTTCCGTGCCAATCCGTTTCCAGTCATCCGGGATTTGATCGTGGACCGTAGCGCCTTTGACCGCATTATGGCGACGGGTGGCTATGTGGACGTGCGCACCGGTTCGGCCGTGGACGCCAATGCCATCGCGGTACCCAAGGTGGACGCCGATGCGGCATTTGATGCGGCCGCGTGTATTGGCTGTGGTGCCTGCGTGGCGGCCTGTAAGAATGCTTCGGCCATGTTGTTTGTTTCGGCAAAGGTGTCGCATCTGGGGCATCTGCCGCAGGGGCAGCCGGAACGCCAAAAACGCGTGCTGGCCATGGTGAGCCAGATGGACGCCGAGGGCTTTGGCAATTGCACCAACCAATACGAATGCGAAGCGGCCTGCCCGAAGGAAATCAGTGTCGAGCACATCGCCCGCATGAACCGGGACTACATGAAAGCCGTGTTCATCGAGCAGTTGGTGGGCTGAGCAACGGATCCACGCGGGAAAAATCATCCAAGGATGCTTGATAAATCGGCAAGCCCGTGGAGGGTGCCCTCATGACTGCGTCAAGGATCCTCGCCGTGTTGGCTGTACCGCTGCTGTTGGCCTGCTGCACAAGAAATTCACAACCCAAAACCATGGAAAACGCACCCACCGAACCTACGTCGCCAGTGGTCAAGACTGAGGCCGAGTGGAAGCAACAACTCACGCCGGAGCAGTACCGCATTCTGCGCGAGGCCGGAACCGAACCGGCCCATGGCAGGGCGTATGAGGAATTCAAGAAACAGGGGCAGGGGACCTATCATTGCGCCGGATGCGGAGCCTTGTTGTTTGCCTCGGATCATAAGTTTGATTCAGGCTGTGGTTGGCCGTCGTTTTATGATCCGGCCAAGGCACAGAATGTACGCCTGCGGCCGGACCTCAGCATGGGCAGACAACGTACCGAGGTGGTGTGCGCGGTTTGTGGCGGGCATCTCGGGCATGTCTTTGAAGGCGAGGGATTTGGCACGCCCACGGATAAGCGCTACTGCATCAATGGCGGCGGCCTGACCTTCGTTCCGGCAAGCCCCTGAGGCAGAGATCGTCGTTCCTTGAAAACACCCGCGTGCCCGCTTGCGGCAGTGGGGTGCTCGTGGTGAGTTTTGAGGGCCCCGATGTCCCGTAAACATCTTCTGAAATAATCTTCTGAAATAATCTTCTTGCCCCCGCCGCACGAATGGCTAGTTTCATCCTTACACGAATTTTTGAAAGGAATACACCATGCTCAAATCACTCACAGGGATTACATTGGCCGGTTTGTTAGTTTCCACCGCGGCGCGGGCGAGCGACTGCTTCACCTCTGAATTGAGCCACTTTGGCGGCAATGCCGTGATTGCCAGCGCCACCACTGTGGTGGTTCAAAAATACTGTCCCAAGATAAAACGGCCGGCCCTCACGGGATTCATTGTCAGCACCTCGGAAGCCTTCTTGGGTGAGGTGGCCAGCCAGGCCACCGGCGGCAAGCTTTCATGGCTGGATGTGGGGGCCGGGACCCTGGGTGCGGCCGCCGGTGCCTATTTTACCGACAAGTGGTATATTGCTCCCAAACTGAGTACCCAAAAGGGTGAAACGAGCTACGGTGTGGTAGTGTCTCGGAAATTCTAACCCCCCCCCGCCATGCAAGACCCCGTCTATAAACTCATCGAACTCACCGGCACTTCCACCACTTCCATCGAGGATGCGGTCGACAAGGCCATCCAACGTGCCCACCAAACCCTCAAAAACCTCAGCTGGTTCCAAGTCGTCGAGACCCGCGGCAGTATCACCGAGGGCAAGGTGCGGCAGTGGCAGGTGACGGTCAAAGTCGGCTTCACTGTGGATAACACCGCGGCCACCAGCGCGTAAGCAAATGCGGCATGGCCGCCAAGGACCGGTTAGCGGAAATGTGAGCTGAGGTTTGTGACCAAGGCCCATCTGATAAATGCGTCTAGGGAGGCGTGCCATCCCCCCGCCACCACCGGCGCACCTCAAAATCCGCGTGCGTTTCCAGCACCTCGGACTGTGGAAAATGTTCGGCAAACTCCGGGAAACGGGTGTCGCCCGGATGCGCCCCGGCCACATGACTTACTAACAAATCCTCCAGCAGCGGCAGGAACGCCTGATAGATCTCCGCCCCGCCGATGATGAACACCCGCCCTTGCAGCCCGGGCAAGGCATCCAGCTCCGCCGGCGCGTGAATCACTTCCACGCCCGTTGCCGACCACTTGGGATCGCGTGTCATCACGATGTTGCGGCGTTTGGGCAGGGGGCGGCCCATGGATTCATAGGTCTTGCGCCCCATCACGACCGGATGGCCGACGGTGGTCCGTTTGAAAAAAGCCAGATCCTCGGGCAAGTGCCACGGCAGTTGCCCGTTGCGTCCGATCACCCGCTCCGGCGTCATCGCTACAATGGCTGTCAGGTGCCGCTGCATGGGCGTTCAAACCGATACCGCTGCCTTGATCGCCGGATGCGGGTCGTAGTTTTCCAAGCGGATGTCATCGAAGGTGAAGGCATCAAGGTCCCTTACTTGCGGATTGAGCCAGAGCGTGGGCAGGGGTCTGACCTCGCGGGCAAGCTGCAGTGCGGCCTGTTCCAGATGGTTGGTGTAGAGGTGCACATCGCCGAAGCTGTGGATGAACTCCCGCGCCTCATAGCCGCATACATGCGCCACCATTTGGGTGAGCAGCGCGTACGACGCGAGGTTGAAGGGGACCCCCAGAAACAAATCCGCACTGCGTTGGTAAAGCTGGCACGACAACCCGGCCCGCCCGCCATCGCGCGGCTCGTGCACGAAAAACTGGAATAGCAAATGACACGGCGGCAGCGCCATCTGATGGAGCTGTCCCACATTCCATGCCGAAACAATGTGCCGGCGTGAGTGCGGATTGCCTAACAATTCATCGATCAGCAGGCGTATTTGGTCGATGGAGCGGCCTTCCGGCGTGGGCCAGGCCCGCCATTGTTTGCCATAGACCGGCCCGAGTTCCCCCTCCGGATCCGCCCACTCATCCCAGATGGTCACCCCGTGGTCCTTGAGAAAGCCGGTGTTGGTGTCCCCGCGCAGAATCCACAGCAGCTCATAGATGATCGAGCGCAGGTGGAGTTTCTTGGTGGTCAGGCAGGGAAAACCCTCGCGCAGGTCATAGCGCACCTGCCGCCCGAACACCGCTAGCGTGCCGGTGCCCGTCCGGTCCGCGCGCATCTCACCCTTGGCCAGCACGTCCCGCATCAATTCAAGATAAACTCTCACCGCAAGAGCTAGCCACACGGGTGAGGGGCTGGCAAGCGCGAAGATGGCGCGCATGGCGACCCGCGCCGATGATGACACACCCACTCTGCCCCATGTGTCGCTTGGAGGCGTGCCCGCCAGCTCCACCCGCCGCGACAATCCCGCCGTCCGATCGGACACGGGATTGTCGCGGCGGAGTGAGGGTTTCAGCTGGGTGGTGGTGCTGTGGTTGGCGGTAAAACCGGTTTCATGGTTCTTTTTGGATTTCCGGCTTGTCGCGGGCGGGTGGGCTTGGTTGGCTGGTCCCCCCATGGCCACTCCGCAAAGCACCATCGCGCTGATCTACGATTACGATCAGACGCTCAGTCCGCGTTATATGCAGGATGAGGTGCTGTTGCCCGAGTTCGGGATTGATCCGGTGCAGTTTTGGCTCCGCTGCAACGCCTTGGTGCGCGACCACCAGTGGGACGGCGAGCTGGCGTACATGAAATGCCTGCTCGACTACCTCGGCATGGACCACGTGTCCAATGCGCGGCTCACCACCTTGGGTGCCGGACTGCGGTTTTTTCCCGGTCTGCCCGAGTTGTTCGACGCCCTGCCGGTCAAAAGCCTGCGACCTGAACACGAGGCGGCGGGCATCAAGGTCGAGCATTACATCATTTCCTCGGGCCTCAAAGCCCTGCTCGACGGGTCGCGGCTCAAGCCCTGCGTCAAGGCGATCTTCGGGTGTGAGTTCGGGGAGGATGCGGAAGGCCGCATCAGCTTTCCCAAGCGGGTGATTTCCCACACCACCAAGACCCAGTTTCTGTTCCGCATCAACAAGGGCATGCTCAACTACGACCAGGATGTCAACGACCACATGCCGCCGGAACTGCGCCCGATTCCCTTTGAAAACATGGTGTATGTGGGCGATGGCCCGACCGATGTGCCCTGCTTCACCGTGATGAACCACAATGGCGGCCACGGCATTGCCGTATACAATCCGGACGACGCCAGCGGCCGCTCGTTCCACAAGTGCTTCCAACTCTGCACCCACGCCGGACGCGTCAAACACATCGCGCCGGCCGATTACCGTGAAGGGTCGCACCTGTGGTTGCTGCTGGCGGAAATGGTCCGTGAGATCGCCGATCGCATCCTGCGCCACCGTGCCGAAGAGCTGGATCACGCCACGGTTCCCGCCCCCACCTTTTGATCTAACAAAACATGCCCAGCAAGACGAAATTCCATTTCACCGGCATCTGTGGCACCGCCATGGGGGCGGTGGCCGCCGCAATGCAACAACGCGGGTTCACCGTCACCGGATCGGACGCCAATGTTTATCCGCCGATGTCGGATTTCCTGCGCCAGCAGGGCATCACCCTCAGCGAGGGCTACCGTGAGGAAAACATCCCCGCGGATACCGATGTGGTCGTCATCGGCAACGCCATCTCGCGCGGCAATCCGGAGGCGGAGGCCGCGCTTGACCGCAAGTTGCTCTATCAATCACTGCCCGAGGTGATGAAGGAATATTTCCTGCGCGGCAAACGCAATCTGGTGGTCAGTGGCACCCACGGTAAAACCACCACCGCCTCGATGCTGGCATGGTTGCTGCGCCATGCCGGACGCAACCCCGGGTTCATGATTGGCGGGCTTCCCAACAACCTCGGCTGCGGCGCGCATTTCGCCGATTCCGAGTTCAACGTGCTGGAAGGCGACGAATACGACACCGCCTTTTTCGACAAGCGCTCGAAGTTCCTCCACTACCTTCCCGAGTGCGTCGTCATCAACAACATCGAGTTCGACCACGCGGATATCTATAACTCGCTCGACGAGATCAAACTGAGCTTCCGACGCCTGCTCAATATCGTGCCGCGCGGCGGCCGGGCATTCATCAACGGCGATGATCCTAACAGTCTTGACGCGGCCGCCGGCGCGCCCTGCCCGGTCACCCGCGTGGGGTTTGCCGAAACCTGCGGGCTGCAGATCGAAAACCCGAAGTACGAGACCAATCGTAGTTCATTCACGCTGGGCGGGGTGGCGTATTCCATCCGCATGACCGGCGAGTTCAATGTGCGCAATGCGGCGATGGCCGCCGCCGCCGCCGGCTTGGCCGGGTTGGGTGCGGACGAGATCCGCGCCGGACTCGAGGCGTTTGATGGCGTGGCCCGCCGCCAGGAACTCCGCGGTGAGGTCAATGGCATCAAGGTGATCGATGACTTCGCCCATCACCCGACCGCGATCCGTCTTGCCATCGGCAGCTTGCGCCAGAGCTACCCGGGAGCGCGGCTGTGGGTGTTGTTCGAGCCGCGATCTAACACGACACGCCGTGCGGTGTTCCAACATGAACTCGCCGTGGCCTTGGCCACCGCCGATTTTGCCATTGTGGCCGCCATCCCCGACCTCCACAAGATCCCGCCGCACGACCGGCTCGACCCGCAACAACTCGCCGCCGATATCGGACGTCATGGCGGCCACGGTTGGTATCTCAGCGGCATCGACGAGATCGTGCAAAAGGTGAAAGACTCGGCCCGGCCCGGCGACGTCATCGCCGTGCTCACCAATGGCGGATTCGGCGGAATTCATCAAAAGCTGCTGGATGCGTTGAATCACGAGCTGGTTGACTGAACCGGAGCTGGTGAGTCGGAACTGATCCGCTGACAGGAATGCTGCCCGAAAACGAGGCTCTTGCGGTCGAAACAAGCGGCGAGGCGGGTGAGGAGTTGCTGTGTGAGCGCTTCGCCCTCGGGACCGCCACGGGCGAGGCTGTCGGCGAAAGATAAGGAGCCACGACATTCCTGTCGTGGATGCACAGGGGCGGCGGCAGAATCGCCGGTCAGGAGAGATCCTTGGGCATCTCGCTCCGCGTGCACGACAGGAATGTCGTGCCTCCTCAAGTCCCACCCATATGATTCTAACACGGCTTCGTCGAGGTCGTCGTGAATCTGCTTGAGGATGGTGACGAGGCCTTTGTCGTGAATCGTCCTGTCCTTATGCGTCCCACGCGCCACGTCATCCACCATCCGAACCTCGCAGCGCGCCTTGCCGAGTTTGAAATCCGCCACCTTGCAATTGCCCAAATGCGCGCCATATTCGCCGCGTCAACGAATCCGCCTCTAACGCAACGCAATGTCCTCCTGCTGTTCCACACCGCCGCCGCCGGACGATGAGCGCGAGCGCCGGGCCATGCGCCGCGCCTTGCTGCAAATGACGCCGCCGGCACCCGTGGCGACGCCGGAACCGGCAGTGCGCTCGTGCTGCACGCCCCAGGCACCGGTGGTCGGTGGGTCGTGCTGCGGGGGAGGGGGTCGCCGGCGGGTGGACTGCTTGCTGTGGATTTCGGCAACGGCTTTTTTGTTAGGCGCGGCCGGTCATGTGCTGGCGGTCGGGCCGGGGTGGTGGCATGTCTTCGGGCACACCTGTTATGAGATGCTGGTGCGGTCGTGGTGGGGGGTGTTATTCGGGATCGTGGCGGTGGCAGTGATCGGGCGGGTGCCGGGCGAGTTGGTGGCCGCGGTGTTGGGCCGCGGTGGCAGTCATTCCGGGCTGTGGCGGGCGGTGGCGGCGGGGGTGGCCCTGGATTTGTGCAACCACGGCATCCTCATGGTCGGCATGAGTTTGTACAAACGCGGGGCCTCACTCGGGCAGACGCTGGCGTTTCTCATCGCCAGCCCGTGGAATTCGCTCTCCCTCACGCTTATTTTGGCGGCATTGATCGGCTGGGGTTGGATGGCGTTGTTCATCGGCCTGTCGATGGTGGTGGCACTTCTCACCGGTTGGATCGCCGACCGCCTCGTGGAGGCCGGCACAATCCCCGCCAATCCCAATGCGGTCAACCTGCCCGCTGACTATCGCATGGGCCCCGCCATCCGCGGGGTGCTGCGCTCGTTGAAGCCCGGCGCGGCTAATTACGCCTTGCTTGTTAGGGAGGGGCTGGCCGGTTCGCGGATGGTGTTGCGTTGGATTCTGTTCGGGTTTGTTCTAACAGGATTGATCCGCGCCTTTGTGCCGGAACTGGTGTTCGAGCAGACATTCGGGCCGACTCTTGGCGGGTTGTTCCTCACTTTGCTGGCCACCACGCTGCTGGAAGTTTGTTCGGAGGGGTCCTCGCCGATAGCGGCGGATTTGCTGACGCGGGCGCATGCACCCGGCAATGCCTTCGTGTTTCTGATGGCAGGCGCGGCCACCGATTACACCGAGATTGTGAGCTTGCGCGCGACCACCCGTTCCTGGAAGGCCAGCCTGGCCCTGCCGCTGATCTCCACCCCTCAGGTGCTCTTGCTCGGCTGGTTGATTCATCAGTTCAGCCGCTGAGAGAGTCGCGGGCGGCTGCACGCTTCGTAGGCGCGCTGGTGACAGCGCGGGGGGGGCGACGCCCGGCGGCACATGGACACTCCATCCCCCCAAGACGCATTCTCACGAATGCGCCTACGGGCAGCCGCACGCTTCGTAGGCGCGCTGGTGACAGCGGGGGGGGCAAAGGGTCCCGCGATTCCGCGCTTGCTTCCGGCGGCGGGATTGCCGATGGTTCCGGCATGCGCGTGATGGCACTGACAGGAGGAATCGCATCCGGGAAATCCACGGTTTGTCGCTTGCTGCGCGAGTGTCTGCCGTCGGTGGTCATTTTTGATAGCGATGCGGCAGTCCGGCGCATGCTCGAGGTCGATGCGGAAATCATTGCCGTGGTGGCCGCCTCGTTTGGGGCGCATGCGCTCGACGCCCAAGGCCGCATCGACCGTCATTTCCTGCGGGGACGGGTTTTTTCCGACGACGCGGCCCGCCGGCAGCTCGAAATGATCATTCATCCACGGGTGCGGCAAGAATGTCTTGCTTCGCTCACGCAGGCGGCCCAGAGTGGCGCGACGCTTTTCGTCGCTGACATCCCGCTTTTTTTTGAAACGGGCTTCGATTTCGGACAGGAGCAGGTGATCGTCGTCGCCTCCTCACTTGCCACCCAAATCCAGCGGCTCAAGGCTCGCAGTGGATTCGACCAATCCATGATCGACTCCATTCTCACGGTGCAACTTCCGACCGCGGAGAAAATCCGGCGTGCGGATGTGGTGTTTTGGAACGAGGGTCCGCCCGCCGTTCTCAAGGCTCAAATCCGGCGTTTTTCCCAATCCCACCTAATGACCCTGTCTAACGAATCCGAGATTTCGCCTCCCCATGCCGCCGCCGTCGCCGACTATCCGCCGGTGCCGGTATCGATTGATATCAACCAGTTCCGGCTCAAATCGCTCTCCGAATTGCAGTCGATCGCTGAAGCCATTCCCGCGCGCATCAGCGGCGGCCTGGCCAAAAGCCAGCTGGTTTACGAATTGCTGTGTTACTACGCCCGTGAAGGTACCGGATTGGTTTGTGAAGGCATCCTCGAGTTGTCCAAGGACAACTTCGCTATGCTGCGGGATCCCCGCCGCAGCTTCCGCCCGAGTCAGGACGATATCTATCTGCCCAGCGCCTTCATCCGTGACCATGGCTTGCGCGTCGGCCAGTGCGTCAAAGTCCGCGCCCGCCCCCCCCGCGAGCGCGATAAATTCCTCGTGGCGTTGGAAATCGTCGAGGTTGAGGGCATCCCGCTCGCCGACTACCAGGCCCCGAAGGAGTTCGAGAGCCTCACCCCGTTGTTTCCTAACGAACGGATCCATCTTGAAGGTGAGGGCCCGGACTTTTTGGGCGTGCGCGTCATCGATCTCATCGCCCCGCTCGGCAAGGGCCAGCGCGGCATAATCGTCGCCCCGCCACGCGGTGGCAAAACCATCCTGCTCAAACAAATCGCCCGCTCCATCCGCCTCAATCACCCGGATGCGGAGCTGATTATTTTATTGTTGGATGAACGACCCGAGGAAGTCACCGACTTCGAGGAAACCGTCGGAGCGGAAGTGTTCTCCTCCACCTTCGACGAGGCACCCAAGCGCCACGCCCAGGTCGCAGATATCGTCATTGAGCGCGCCAAGCGGTTGGTGGAGCGTGGCAAGGATGTGATCCTTTTGTTAGACAGCCTCACCCGGCTCGCCCGCGGCCACAACTCCGCGATGCAGGGCGGCCCGATCGGTTCCGGCGGCGTCAGCCCGGTGGCGCTGCAGAAATCCCGCAAATTTTTTGCCACCGCCCGCAACGTCGAGGAAGGCGGTTCGCTCACCGTGCTGGCCACCGCATTGATAGAAACAGAGAGCCGGATGGACGACGTGGTGTTTGAGGAGTTCAAGGGCACCGGCAACATGGAAGTGCGCCTCGACCGCGAACTGGCCGAGCGCCGCGTCTTCCCCGCCATCCACATCCCGCAATCCGGCACCCGCAACGACGACCGGCTCTATCATCCCGATGAATTCCTGCGTGTGGTGGACATCCGCAAGCAGCTCGCCCAGTTGCCCATCGGTGACGCCATCTCCACCCTTCTAACCAACCTGCGCGCCACCAAGACCAATGCCGAGTTGCTGCTGCGCGGGCTGCGGTAGTGGCTGTTAGTGGCTGCGGTTGCCAGCCGCAGGCCGTGTCCGGCGCGTCCCGCGCCGGACTTCGATGGAGCCACACTTAAGGAGCGACGACATTCTTGTCGTCGTGTGGAAGG
>CAIKDP010000468.1 GCA_903826205.1 Akkermansiaceae bacterium | reverse complement strand
TATCATGGACGCATGGACGCCGACGCGGTGGCGGAGCTCGCCACCATCCTGCGGTCGCGCATCGATGTTGATCGCGTGATCATCCACCCTAACGACGGGGCCGCCTGCGCCAGCGCCGCCGGTACCGTCTATGTGGCGGGCCCTTATTGCCGTGAGCCGCTTATTTCGACCGGGGCGGGGGATAATTTTGGCGCCGGCTGCCTGTCCGCCGCGCTGCGCGGGTTTGACGACGCGGGCCTGCTGCTGGCAGGGAACTGTGCCAGCGGGCATTTTGTCCGCAGCGGGCGCTCCGCGGCCTTTGCCGACATGACGAAGCTGCTCGATGCCTGGGCCGCCGGCACGCTCGGTGACCGGATCTAACAGAAAAATAAACCACATGAACTTGAACCGACGTGCATTTTTGGGGACCACCACAGCGGGACTTGCGGGTTTTTTCGATGCGCCATTTGCCGGCGTGTCGGCCGCAGAGCCAGGCAAGTTGCCGGTGGAATTGCTAGATCCGGCAGCGGCGCGTGGCGTGACCGCTCTGGCGTCGTTGCAGGCGGCTTGGAGTAAACCGGCGCGGACGCACAAGCCGCACACCCGGTGGTGGTGGCCGGGCAACGCGCTGAGCAAGGCGGACATCACCCGCCAGCTTGAAGGGATGGCGGGGCAGGGAATCGGCGGGGTGGAGATCATGAGCCTGTGGAAGATGTATGAGAAAGGCAACGTCGAGTATCTAACGCCCGAGTTTCTCGGGTTGGTGAAACACGCGGTCACCGAGGCCAAACGCCTGGACATGGAGGTGGCGATTACTTTCAGCCCCGGTTGGGGGTTTGGCGGCGCTTGGGTCCCCCAGCAAGATCAGAGCAAGGTGCTGTGCATGGCCAGCAAGGATGTGGAAGGCGGTACAAAATTCAGCGGGGCCTTGCCACAACCGGATCTCAAAGGCGTGCGCAGCGGCGAGGCTCCCGCACCACACCCGCCCGGCACCGTGGTGGCGGTGGTGGCGGGACGCATTGTTTCTAACAGTCAAATCGACCCCGGGACGCTCATTGATCTATCAAAACTGGCGAGACCGGCGGAATCCGCGCTGGATTGGGACATGCCGGCGGGCCAGTGGCGGCTGATGGTTTTCTGGTTGGAATTCACCGGGCAGGTATGTTCGGCGCAGAGTTTCCAGCCGCCGCCGATGGTCATCGATCACATGAACCAAGGCGCAGTGCAGCGGTATTGCGAACATCTCGGCGGGGAATTTAAAAAGGCCATCGGCGACGAATTCGGGCATACGGTCGATTCGTTCTTTTGCGACAGCTTTGAGTTCTGGCCTTTGTCCAACGCGCTGCTGTGGAGCACCGACACACTGGCAGGCTTCGAACACCACACCGGCTATGGTCTGGCAAAATATTTGCCGGCGCTGTGGTTTGACGTCGGTCCGCTCACCGCGCGCATCCGCTACGATCTGGGTGACTATCTGAATCATCGCGGGTTGGAGGCGTTTTTCAAGCCGTTCAACGCCTGGTGCGACGCGCATCATGTCCAGGCCCGCATTCAACCCCACTACCGGTTCAGCGAGGAATTGGTCCAAGGCGCGGGTGCCACCGCCCGGCCTGAGACCGAAGTGACCACCGCCCGCTTCGAGCCGGTCGCAGACCCGCGCAAGGCCACCGCCTCCGGGGCGCGCTTCTACGGGCGCGAGATTGTGTCAGCCGAAGCCTACACCTTCATACATCCGGCGCGCTACCGGACCAACCTGCAGGATCTCAAGATTGCGACCGACGCGTTTTTGCGCGACGGCATCACGCAGTTTTACAACCATGGATACTTTGGATCGCCGGAGGCGCACGTGGCGCCGACCCGGGATTTTCCGTGGGCCAATCGCATCGACCATTGGAACACCTGGTGGCAGCACTATCATTACGTGGCGGAATACGTGGCACGGTGTTGTGCCGTGTTGCGGCAGGGCCGCTTGGTCGCCGATGTGCTCATCTACTCGCCGCAGGCGACGGCATGGAGCGAACGCGCGGTGTGGGGAAGTGCACGCCGCGTGATGCCCTATGGCAATCTGGCGAAAACCCTCGTGGCCAATGGTTATGACTTCGATATCGTCAACGACGATTTGTTGCAACATCACGCGGAGTTTCGCGACGGGCGGATCGGGATCAATGGCCATGTCTATCGCCTGTTGATCTTGCCGCGGGCAACGGTGGTGCCCATCGCGACCCTGCGGGCGATGCGCGAGTTTGCCAAGGCGGGCGGCACGATTGTGGCGCTCGACGAATTGCCGGTCACCGCGGCGGGCCTGCAAGAGCATGAGGCGAACGACCGCGAGTTGAAACAAATCACGGAGGAGTTGTTCAGCAGTGAGGCATCGCGTCTAACTGGAGGGGTGTTTTTGCCGGAATACAAGATCGAGCGCAAGCCGTTCAATCCGGGCCGTCAAGCCGCCGCTCCCACCGCCCCGCTCAATCCCGCGCAGCGTCGCCTGCTCGATGTGTTGGGAAACCTAACACCACCCGATTTCGCGCTGGCCGGCCGCACCCAGAGTGACGGCCTGACCTTCATCCACAAGCGGGTGGGGGATGTGGAGGTCTATTTTGTGAGCAACCTGCAAGCCAACCGCTGCGCCACCGATGTCACCTTCCGCGTCACCGGCAAGGCACCGCAGCGCTGGGACGCACGGACGGGCAGGATGGAGGATGTTAGGGAATTCCGCATGGTGTCCGACGGTACCTTGCTGGCGCTGGACATGGAACCGTGGGAGTCGGCGTTCTTCATGTTTGTGCCGGGCGCGCGGGTGGCGGAACCTATCAAGCCGCAGGCGGATCTTAAGCCGTTGCCCGAACCGCTGGTGGTGAGTGGCACGTGGAAGATGAGGCTCGAGGGCTACGGGTTTGAAACGTATGAGGCGAGCTGCGAGACGCTGGCGTCGTGGACCGATGCGCCGCGGACCCGGCATTTTGCCGGCACCGGCCGCTACGAGATCGAGATTGACGTGCCGGCCGGGAATGTGGCGGACGGGGTGCGGGCCGTGCTCGATCTGGGGCAGGTCGGCAATCTGGCGGGAGTCGAGGTGAATGGGCGTGCGGTGGGTGTCGCCTGGATGGTGCCCTATCGGTTGGATATCACCGGGGCGCTGCGCGCCGGCAAGAACACGCTCGTCGTTAGGGTGACCGATGCGCTCATCAATTACGTCAGCGGGCTCAAACAACCGCCGGAAGTTCCCGCCGAATTGCAAGAGCGGCTCGGCAAGGCCAATCCCGCGGTCTATCCGGAGGGTGGTTCCGGCTACCATGAGATGGGTGAGACCGACCTGCCTCCGTCTGGATTGTTAGGGCCGGTGAAGATCGGGTTTGAGAGGGCGGGATGACTGGGCGGATTTGTCCGTCCGCATTCTCACGAATGCGCCTACGGGAGGTCGCGGCTTTCTCTTGGTAGGCGCGTTGGTGACAACGCGGGAGTGGGAATCCCCTTGCCATCCGCGACTCATCCCATACGTTGTCGGCAAGCGCCAGCGGCGCACTTTATCCCATGCAATCAAACCGATCCATCCCCTTGACCGCCGTGTTGGCCCTAACATGGGGCCTCTGCCAGACCCTGAACGCCGCGGCATTCGACATTATGGTCAATCATCTCGGCTACGACTCGCGGGGCAGCAAGAACGTCGTGGTGCAAAGCGCCGAGGCGATGGATCCCGGGCCGTTCCAAGTGCTCGACGGCCAGGGGCAGGTCGCCTTCGAGGCGCCGCTGAAAAGTGTCGGGCAGGTGCCGGGGTGGAAAGGCCGGTTCTATCAGCAGGGGGATTTTTCGGGTCTGATCAAGCCCGGCAAGTATCGGATTCAGGTCAAAGACCAACGCTCGGAGATGTTTGTGCTGGGTGAGCGGGTGCTGCCGGAAGCCTGTCTATCCGACATGTTGTATTATTTCCGCATCCAACGCAGTTCCGGCATCTACGACAAGGCCGACCGCAGCATCCCGTTTTTCGGCGACCCGAAACGGCCGCGGGTGGATGTGCATGGCGGGTGGTATGATGCTTCGGGCGATGTGTCGAAATACATCGGGTGCCTCAACGAGGGCAACTTCATGAGCGGCCAGGAGTCACCGATGGCGGTGTGGAATTTCCTCGAAGCCGCGGAGTTGTTGCGCAAGCAGAAGAGCGGGTCGCTGCGGGCGTTGATTCCGATGCTCACCGAGGAGGCCTTGTATGGCGCGGATTTTGTGGTTCGCATGCAGGACCCTAGCGGATATTTCTACACCTCGGTGTTTGACGGATGCTCAAAGGACCCCAGGCAGCGCGAGATTTGCTCGTTCAAGGGGCTGAGCCACCCGAAAAACAATGAGATCCAAGCCGGTTACCGCGAAGGCGGCGGCATGGCCATCGCCGCGCTGGCACGCATCAGTACCCTCAAACAAAGCGGCGACTATCCGCCCGAGCGCTATCTGGCCGCGGCGGAGTTAGGCTTCAAGCACCTGCAAGTCCACAACCTCGAATACCTGCCCAATCACAAGGAGACCATCTTGGACGATTACTGCGCGCTGCTGGCCGCCACCGAGCTTTTCAACGCCACCCAGCAACCGGTCTATCAGGAGGCGGCGCGCGCCCGTGCCGGATCGCTGGTGAACCGTCTGGCCAAGGATGACAAATACAGCGGTTGGTGGCGGGCCGATGATGACGCCACGTGGCCGTTTTTTCATGCGGTCGATGCCGGGTTGCCGGTGGTGGCGCTGTTGCGTTACCAACAGGTCGAGACCGATGCAGGTCGCAAAGCCGCCGCGGAGAAGGCGGTGCTCGCCTCGCTGCAATTCGAGTTGGCCATCACCAAGGAGGTGGCCAATCCCTACGGCTACGCCCGCCAATACATCAAGGACCCCGATGGCAAGCGCGGCGCGTTCTTCATGCCCCACCGCAATGAGACCGGTTATTGGTGGTTGGGCGAAAACGCGCGGGTGGCGTCGCTGGCCGCGGCCGCTTTGTTAGGCAGCCGGCTCGCCGCACCGGAGGTGGCCGCGGAGTTGCGGACGTACGCCGGCAACCAGGTCAATTGGATCCTCGGCCTCAACCCGTATGACATGTGCATGCTGCAAGGCAAGGGCCGCAACAACCCGGGCGATTACGAGGCCGGCGCGCCCAACCCGCCGGGCGGAATTTGCAACGGCATCACCTCAGGCATGAATGACGAGCAGGACATTGCGTTTCAGCCACCGCCCTTCGGCCGCCGCGCCGATTGGAGTTGGCGCTGGAAAGAACAATGGATCCCCCACGCCGCCTGGATGGTCCTCGCTCTCGCCGCCGACGCCGCGGCACGCTGAGGAAGGGCCCGCCCTCCGGTCTGATCGGCACGAGGGTGCGATGCCGCCGCCACGCGACAATCCCAAGTCCGATCGGCCACGCGTTTGTCGCGGACACGCCAGCAGGCAAGGCTGCCCATGCCAGATTTATCGGGACTCCTTGCCGAGCGATGGGCGGGAGTCGCCGAGGGGTGGCGGCTCCCGCCGCGCTAACAGCTCAGGTCACGGGCACTTCGATGTGCTGGGGCGTTTTTTCCTCGCACTTGGCGAGGTGGACTTCCAGCACACCGTCCCTGAAGTCGGCCGTGATCTTGTCGGGGGCGGCATCTTCAGGCAGTGAGAAGCTGCGCAGGAAGCTGCCGTAGCTGCGTTCGATGCGGTGATATTTTTTGTTCTTCTCTTCTTTCTCGAACTTGCGCTCGCCCCTGAGGGTGACCACGCCGTTTTCGATGGCGACCTTCACATCATCCTTGTTCACCTCCGGCAACTCGGCCTTGATCAAATACTCATGGTCGTCTTCGGAAATGTCCACCGTGGGTGCCCATTCCGCCGTGGTGAGCGACTGTTGGCCTTCCGGGATGCGGCGGTTCAAGCCCATTCCGAACGAACGCAACATGCGATCCTGCATATCTTCCAAATCCCGCAGGGGATTCCAGATAGTCATGGTGTTCATGGTAGTGACGATAAGGACAGAATGTTGGATTTGTTCCGGCCGGCTGGTGCCCGTCCATTCCACCCGCCATACCGAGCCACCTGTAGGAGCGGCCGTACAGATCGATTCCACAGGCCGACGAGTGTTTCTTTGCAAATCCCGTGCCAATTCTCAATTCGTTGAAAATCAGAATCATGGGAGTTGATGCCGGTGGTCATCGTGCCAAGGTGACGCGATTATGTGCGAAAAACCGGCCGGTTTCCGCGTCAATTTGCCGCGCAGCGTGGCCAACAGGGCGTGGCACTGGGGGAAGGTACGGAACCGCCTGTGCAGGGTCTATTATAGCTGGCATATTTGTGCTTGCGTGGCCGACCACCACCCTTAGATTCGGCGTGTTTCCGCCTGCGTGGCGTGATTGGCCACACCCAGCAGTCGTCGGACACTTGAAGACCCACTCCGCAATGCACTCCCCACAGCCCACGGTTTTTCTGGTGGATGACGAGGCGACCGTTCTCAAAATCGTCGGTAGCCGGCTGCGAGCTGCGGGTTTCGTAGTGGCGGAATTTTCCGCAGCCGCGGAATTTCTTGCCATCTACAATCCCGCGGAGCCGGGTTGTCTGGTGTTGGACATGGCGATGCCTGATGTCAACGGGTTGGATGTCCAACAACAACTGGCCGCACTGGGCAGTGAAATGCCCATCATATTTTTTTCCGGCAGCGCGGATGTGCCGATGTGTGTGCAGGCGATGAAGTGCGGGGCGGTGGACTTCGTTACCAAAGCGGCCCCCCCCACGGATTTGGTCACGGCCATCGGCAAAGCGCTCGAACACGACCGCCTTGCGCGGCAGCGACGCGTCGAACTGGACGATATCCAGAGGCGCATTGCGAGTCTCACACCGCGTGAGCGCATGGTGCTGGCCCACATCGTAACCGGCAAACTCAACAAACAAATTGCCGGGGACCTCGGCACGGCGGAAAAGACCATCAAGGTCCACCGCGGGCGAGTGATGGCCAAGATGCGGGTTGTTTCGGTCGCCGAATTGGTGCGGTTGGTGGCAAAGTGTGGCGCCTCCTTCCCTAGCGTGAATGGGCCGTAAGAGAGCACTGGCGGGGCGCGCGGCGCGCACTCCATTGTTACCTGTGTTTGGTGGTGGCGACGGCATCAAGACCGTGGCCGCCAATGGCACGGTGACGGGTGAAGGGCACTTCTCTTACACTGGCAGCAATCTTAACTGGTCTTCCTTCAGCGCTGTGCCAGAACCCTCCAGCGCGCTAGTCGGGATGCTGCTCGGTGGCGGATTGTTGCGCCGCCGGCGGACCGACAAACATTGAAGAGAGTCATCGTCAGCGCCGGCCTTCCCGCCAATCATTGAAGGCGGCACCAAGCCGGGCCAGTTGGTCGCCAGGGGTCAGGGATTCCTCGGAGAATTGTCTGTCTGTTAGGGCAAGCTCCGCGGCGCGGCCGCAGAGCCATGCGGAGATGGCGGCGGCCGCCACGGGTGGGGTGCCGGCGGCCAGTTGCGCACCGAGCACGCCTGCCAGCAGGTCGCCTTGGCCGCCGGTGGCCATGGCGGGGCTGCCGGTGGCGTTGCACCACAGGGGATCGCCGCGGCGGGTGACCAGCGTGCGGCAGCCCTTCAAGACCAGGGTGACGGGGTGGCGCGCCACAAAGGCGCGGGCCGCGGTCTCGCGTGGCAGGTCCGCCAGATCGGGTGCGAGGCGCCGGAACTCGCCGGGATGCGGGGTGAGCACGTGGTTGTCCTTAAGGGCGTCGAGCCATCCGCCCTGTGCCATCAAGTTGAGCGCATCCGCGTCGAGCACCATGGGCACCGTGGCGCGGTCGATCAATTGCCGCAGGTCCTTGGCATAGCCCTCGCCCACGGTTCCCAGACCGGGGCCAATGACCAGGGCCTCGGGTTGATTTTCCAGCATTTCCAACGGATTATCGCAGGTGCGGACGATGATTTCGCACGGGCATTTGGCGGTGATTGTGGCGGCGGCGGCGGGCGGGACATACAGCACGATCAGGCCGGCACCGCCGCGCAAGGCCCCGCTGGCGGCAAGCACCGCAGCCCCGGTGTAGTTTGGAGAACCGGCCAGGATGTGCACCCGGCCGGCCATGCCCTTGTGGAAGTCGAACGGCCGCGGCGATTTGCCGTTGGTCAGGGTCAATGGGGAAATCAGCTCGAGTTCTCCACCCGGCGGTGGGCTGAGCGGTTCCACCGGGACGAGTGCCAGCGCGCCGGTGGCCGCCGCCGCGCTGGCGGTTAGGAGGCCGCGTTTGGCTGCGCCGATCATGAAGGTGACATCGGCCGTGACCGCTCCGGCGGGGATGTCGCCGGTATCCGGGTCCACGCCCGATGGTAAATCCACGGCGGCCACGCGGGCACCGGCGTGGTGGCGCAGCCAAGCCATTTCCCGGGCGAGGGTGGCCAGAGGTTCACGCAGTGGACCGCAGCCACCGATGCCAAGCAACCCGTCCAACAGAATCAAGGGGCGGCGCAGTTCGCGCCAGTCCGGCGTGGTCTCCAGCATACAGCCCGGCATGGCCTCCTGCCATTTGGCGCGGGTCAGGGGTGCCCACTCCTCTGGAGGAAATCCGCTGCGTGCGGCAGTTTGCCAGCCGTAGTCTTCCTGCAGCACGCGCATGGCGACCAGCGCGTCGCCGGCGTTGTGGCCTTTACCGAGGTAAGCGATGAGGGTGCCGGGGGTGGGAAAAAACGCGGCCAGCGCGTGGCCGAGGCGTTGGCCAGCGTGGGTGAGCAAGCGGGCTTCCGACCACCCGTGGCTGGCCGCACTCGCTTCCATCGCCCGCATTTCCGCTGCCGTCACCGCGCCCATGGCACGACTCTAGCGCATCCAAGTTCTGATGGGCAGCGGAAAATTGACACTCAGCTTTTTTACGGGGTGGAGTTGATCAACTGCCGTACCAAGGCGCCGGACGACACCCCGGCCGCCTTTGCCCGCTGGACTAACAGCGACCTTTCTTTTTCTGAGACACGGATGGAAAGGACTTTCATGGTGGGACAAACGTATTACAAAGCGGCGGGGAGTCAATGATATTTGGTTCGGTGTCCTGCCGCACCGCATTGCATCTGGCCTAATCTCAATCCAGATGTACGGTCTGGCACGGTGAATTTCGACCCCTACAATATTCTGGCCGGCATTATTTTTGGGACGCTCGGGCTCGGGGCGTTTACCTACGGCAAGAAGCTCGAGCGCTGGCAGCCGGTCACCATCGGTTTGGCACTGATGATTTACCCGTATTTGTTCAGCAACAATTGGCTGGTCTGGGGGATTGGGGTCGGGTTGTTGGTGCTGCTCTGGTTTTACCATGACGAGTGAGGTGGCGGGTCCTTGACCTTGCAGCAAAAATTGGGCTGTTTTTTTGTGAGATTTGTGCGAGGCTCCCCCGCATGGCGAGACAACGCGACCCGGACGAACCGAAAATCTACTTTCTGCCGAACTTGATGACTGCGGGCAACTTGGCCTGTGGCTTCTTTGCGGTGCTGATGATCTTCAAGGGGCTTACCGTGGTGCAAATTGAAGCCCAAAAAATGCCGGTCGGCGTGCCACTGCCCGCCAAGGAGTATTTTGAGATTTCGCGCTACTACTACGAATACGCGATATTGCTGATTTTCGGTTCGTGTTTGTTTGACCTGTTGGATGGGCGTTTGGCGCGCTTGGGCGGGCACGACTCACCGTTTGGGCGGGAGTTTGATTCGCTGGCCGACATCGTATCGTTCGGGATGGCTCCTGCGATGCTCGTGTCCAAGGCGGTGTTGTTTCCGCTGGGCGACATCGGCTGGGGGATTGCCTTTCTCTATCTGTTGTGCGGTGCGATGCGTCTGGCTCGTTTCAACTGTCTCGCCGCCTTGCCCAAGAAACCGGGGGGCTCGACGGATTTTCGCGGCATTCCCATCCCGATGGCGGCCGGCTTCATCGCTTCCCTGACGTTTTTGATCATGCAAATCTATGACAACGACCGCGAGCTCGGGCCTTGGAAATACGCGCTGGCGGGTGCCATGCTCGGCCTCTCATGGCTGATGATCAGCGACGTGCGCTACCCGAGTTTCAAAAAAGTCGGTTGGCGAACCCGCGGCACTCTGGGTGCACTCGTCATCGCCGCCCTGATTCTGGTCATGGCGGTAAAATTCCACTACATCACGCCGGTGGTGGTTTTCAGTAGCTACCTCATTTATGGCTTGGTTCGCCCGTGGGTGTCGCACGCCTGGCGCAAGGGCATCGAAGTGGATGCCGAAGTCGATGACGAAGGCCAGGTGCCTCGGCCAGCCGAGACCGCGCCCCCCACCTCGGTCACGACGGCTCCGGATCGCGATTGACAGCGGCACCTGTGTGGATATGGCCACGCCCCCCGATTTTCGTTCTAACATAATCACCCCGATTTTTCATGACCGATCCCACCTTCCGCTCGCATGCGCCCGGTTATTGGCCACAGGAAGCCATGCCGCACTGGCACGAAATCCGCTGGCAACTGCGCAACCGCGTCGATTCCCTGGCGGATCTTGAAGCGCGCTTGAAGCTATCCGATAGTGAGCGCGCCGGCGTGCTGCTGGCCGGCAACAAGCTGGCGATGTCCATCACGCCACATTTTTTCAATTTGATTGACCGCAACGATCCGGATTGTCCGATTCGCCGGCAAGTCATTCCGCGCATCGAGGAAGGCTGGACGGCCCCCGAGGAGTACTCCGATCCCTGCGGCGAGGATTCCCACATGCCGGTGCCCGGGTTGGTCCACCGTTATCCGGACCGGGTGTTGTTTTTGGTGACCGACCGCTGTGCCTCATACTGCCGCTATTGCACGCGCTCGCGGGTCGTGTCCGGCGTGGGTGAGCAACATCTGGAAACCCAGTGGGAGGCGGCATTCAAATACCTGGAGGGCACGCCGCAAGTCCGCGATGTGTTGCTATCCGGTGGCGATCCATTGATTTTTTCCGACGAGCGTCTGGATCGCATTCTCACCCGCTTGCGGGCCATCCCGCACATTGAATTCATCCGGATCGGTTCGCGCATTCCGATATTCATGCCGCAGCGGATCACTCCGGAGTTGTGTGCGATGTTGAAAAAGCACCACCCGTTGTTCATGTCCATTCACACCAATCATCCGCGCGAGTTGACCTCCGAGGTGCGCGATGCCCTCGGTTTGTTGGCGGATGCCGGCATTCCGTTAGGCAATCAAGCGGTGCTGCTGCGCGGTGTCAATGATTCGGTGGACGTCCAGAAAGCCCTGGCGCACAAGCTGCTCATGTGCCGGGTGCGGCCGTATTACCTCTATCAATGCGATCTGATCAACGGTTCCTCCCATCTGCGCACGCCGGTGGCCGAGGGCATCGCCATCATTGAAGGGCTGCGCGGCCACACCAGCGGCTATGCCATCCCGCAATTCGTCATTGATGGTCCGGGCGGCGGCGGCAAAATCCCGCTCAACCCGGCCTACATCATCGATACAGTGCCCGGCAAGGTCACGTTGCGCAACTACGAGGGCAAGGTGTTCGAATACCCCGATCCCACGCCCACCCCGCCTGCCGTCCTCCGGCGCCTCCACGAGCAAAGTCGCAATCCGCAGTGCGCGTGATTTGAGGTTTACGCGCCGCCGCATCCTGCCAGTATCCCGTTCGTGCAAGCATCCGGAAATCGCAGCGCCGGCATCCTCCTTCCCGCGTTTTCACCGCGGCGCCAGGGGGATCTCGGGATTGGCGATACCCTGGCCCTGCGCGAGTGGATTGATTGGGCCGCCCAACACAAGGTCGGCTTTCTCCAGCTTCTTCCCATCAATGAGCACGGTGTTTACGAAAGCCCCTACAGCGCGATTTCATCCATTGCCATCGATCCGATCTATCTGGCCATCGAAGCCACCGAAATCCCCGGACTCACCGAGGAGGACGTTGCCAACGCCCGTCTCAACCTGGCTGACGCCTGTGCCGCCCGCCGCGTCGATTATCCCGCCGTGCGCCTTGCCAAGCGCACATTGTTAGAACTGGCCTGGTCGCGGTTTGAAGAGGCCGCGCCGGTCGTTCGCGAGGAATTCGCGCGCTTCGAAGCGGAGGAAGCCTCATGGCTGGAGGATTACTGTCAGTTCCGCTGTCTGATGGAGTGGCACGGTGAAGCGCTCACTTGGGACCAATGGCCCGAGTCCTGCCGGACGCCGGAGGCCGCCCGCGCCTTCCTCGCCCATGAGCGCGCGCTCGATGCCGCAGCCGTGGCTTACCGTCTCGGCTTTTACGCGTTTGTCCAATGGCTGTGCTTCCGCCAATGGCGCGCCCTGCGCGCCCACGCCCAGGACTGTGGCGTCAAGCTCATGGGCGATGTTCCCATTGGCATCAGTTGGCATTCCTGCGATGTGTTTTTCGGGCGCGACTCATTTTATCTCGATTGGTGTGGCGGCTCACCGCCCGAAAGCATGTTCGGGGGTGACCCATTTCTCCAACAATGGGGGCAGAACTGGGGTATCCCGCTCTATCGGTGGGAGGACATGGAGGCTCAGGGTTTTCCCTGGTGGCGCCAGCGCATCCGGCGCCTCACCGAGATTTTCCAAATTTTCCGCGTCGATCATATCCTCGGGTTTTACCGCATCTACGCCTTCCCCTGGCGGCCGGAACGCAATGCCGACTTCGCCCACCTCAATCACGACCAAGCCGCCGCCCTCAATGACGGTCGTTTGCCGCGCTGGTTCATGCGCCCCGACGACACGCCGGAAAACAAGGCCGCCAATCTCCGCAATGGCGACGTGCGCCTGCGTGCCATCCTCGAAGCCGCCGGATCTAACGAGGTCATCGCCGAGGACCTCGGATGGGTGCCGGATTATGTGCGCCCGCACCTGAGCGCCCTGGGCATTGCCGGCTATCGCATTCCCCACTGGGATTGCAACGACCAGGGGCATCCGTTGCCCGGGGATTTATTCCCGGAATGCAGCTTCGCCACCTATTCCACCCACGATCACGACCCGCTGGGAGGCATCTGGAACGCCTGTCAGCGCGCGGTCAACTGCCACCATGGTCACTATTCTAACACCGCAGAGGCGGACGCCGCGCGCGGTGCCAGCCACGCGCTGCGCACGCTGGCGGAATTCGCCGGCATCCCCAAGCCGGCCAATGGCCTTTGGCCGCACTTCAGCGAGGGCATCCAGTGGCGCTTTATCAAGGTGTTGTTTGCCTCCAATTCCCGCTATGCGGCCCTCATGGTCACCGAACTCTTCGGCCTCGAGGACCGCATCAACCGCCCCGGCACCAACGGCGGCCACAATTGGCGCTTCCGTCTGCCATGGACTCTAACGGAAATTCAGGCGGACCCCGCGCTCAGCTCGGTGGGCACCAAGCTCGCGTCCATCATCGGCATCACGCGCAGGTAGAACCGCCGCTACAAGGCATGCACCAACCGTGCGCCGAAGAAGATGAAGAAGGCGAGGCAGAGGAACAGCAGGGCGAGGCCGAGCTTGACGGCGAAGGTGTGCTTTTTCTGGAAGGTGACGAGGGTCTCGCTGCGGAGGCCGCCGTAGGCTAACAGGAAGATGACGACCAGCGGGGCGATGAAGGCGAGGTTGTAGATGACGAGCCACAGCACGGCGTCGAGCCGGCCCTTTTGGATTTGATAGATGATGGGCGCATAGACCTGGCCGGTGCAGGCGAGTTCCAACAAGGAGATGACAAGCCCGGAGAGGAAGGCGGCGATGACGAAGTTGCGGGCGCGGGCGCCGGTACGGATGACCCCGCGGATGCGCTCCTTGAGGAAGCCGGGCAGTTGCAGCGTCATGGCATCGAGGCGGCCGGCGCGGGCGCGCAGGCCATCGCGCAACGAGAGCCAGGCGGCGAGCAGGGCGAGCAGGCCGAAGCCGAGGTTGAGCCACCACTGGATGCCGGCGAAGCGCTCGTTGAGTTGTTTGAGCATTTGGTAGAGGAGCAGTCCGGCGGCGAGGTAGGCGATGAACACGGCGCTGATGAAGGCGGCGCCCACCATGAGCATTTCGCGCGGGCTGCGGCGGGCGATTTGCAGATAGGAAAGGAAGAAGATGATGGTGGCGAAGGCGCAGGGGTTGATCCCATCTAACAAACCGCCTCCGAGCACAATGGGCAGGGTGATGGCCTGATAGCGGCGGTCCACTTCCTTGGCGGCGGCGAGTTGTTCGGGTGCGTCGAGTTGGCACCAGGTGTCATCCTGGGATTCGGCCATGGTTTGGGCCATGAGTTTGCCGAGAGTGGCGGGGGATATGTCGGTGCCGATGACGAAGCCGGACTGGGTGAAGACGGCCGGGGTGAGCGAGTGTTTGAGGGATGGCACGGTGAAGCGATCGCAGAGGGCCTGGTTGAGGACGGTGCCGGCGCTTTCCAGAATGTTGGTTTCGGTGAGCTTGAGGAGCGGGAAATCGCTTTTGAGATGGCTGAGGAATTGTTTGGTTTTGACGCATTCCGCACAGCCCGGTTTGTAAAAGAAGACGACCTCAAGGGAGCTGCGGGTGGGGGCGGCGACCGCGGGCTCTTCTGTTAGAACCGGGGCATCCTTGGTGGCGGGCTTGGCGGCGTTGTCGGCGAGGGAGGCAAAGGTGGCAAAGCCCTTGGCTTGGGTGGGACTGATGCGGGAGTTGAGCAGTTGGAGTTTGTCCGGGCGGATGCGGGCGGGGTTGATGACGGCGAGCAGCGGACGCAGCGCGGGCGTGGCGCGTGCGGCATTGTTTTCCAACCAATCCGTGAGGCGGTCGGCGGCATTGCTGTCCTTGGAAAGCCGCGGCAGCAGCGCGATGAAGGCATCGAGGTCGGTGGCGACCCCTTGGGCGATGAGGGCGAAGCCGGCCTCGAAACGGACGAGCGGGGCGGGATCCTGTTCGGCGAGGCGTTTGAGAAGGTCGCGCACGCCGTCAGTTAGGCGGGCTTGTTTTTCGTTGTAGTTGGAAAAAGTTTCACGGCTGAGCTGGGTATCGGAAAACTGGTGGAGCCAGATGTTTTCGGTTTTGGCGGCGCGGTCCGGCAGCACGGCCCGCACAAACGCTTCGGGGTCCTTGGCGATGGCTGCGGCGCTGGTCGCGAGGTCGGCGGGGCGGGCGCAGAGCAGGGCGTGCCAGGCGGCGCGGCGCAGTTTGGGGTCATTGGAGGTGGCGTGTTTTTTGAGCGCCTCGAGGATCGGGGTGTTGGCACAATGGCGGGCGGCGATGATGGCAAGCACGCGCAGGGGTGTGGCACAGTCCCGCGCTTGAAGCACGGAGAGACACCACGGACGGAAAATCGCGGCACTCTCACGGGCGGCGTATTCAAAGCGGTGGCCATACGCTTCATGGGGTTGCAGCGGGCTGCCGGGGTGGCCCAGTTCCTCGATCACCAGAGTGACCAAGGCCTTGGCTTTTTCGTTAGAGAGGGCGCAGGCCACTGCCGCGCTGCGCACTTCCGAAACGGGATCACGCAGCAGGGCGGCAAGCAGCGGGATGGCGGCGCGGCTCGACGGCGAGTGCAGGCCGTCGCAAATGGCGATTTTCTGCGCGGTCGTCTGCGCCGGCAGGTCGCGGAGCAGCGCGGCGTAGCCCTCGGTTTGGTCGGCTTTGGCGAGGTTGACGGCGGCACTGAAGCGCAGGCCGGCGGGCGTGTCCGGGGTGCAGCGTTTGGCGATCTCGCGGATGAGTTCGGCCTGGGCGGCTGGAATGTTAGGGGTTGCCGGTTCGCCGCGGCCTGTCAATGCGTCCTTGCCGGGCAACAGGAAGGCATCATACAGCGGATCCAACGCGGTGGGTTCGCCGGATTTGCCGACGCTGTTGAGGGTTTCCATCAGAAGCGGGTCCAGACGCTTGGACGAGGCCGACGGCAGATCGAGGCGCTCGAGAATGGCGGCGGTTTTCTCAGGGATGTTAGAGCGGAGGGCGGCCACGACCACGCTGGCGTATTTGTTGTTTTTCAGTGTGGCCTCATCGCTGGCGATGAGGCGCAGCGCGGCGCAGGCAATATCGAGGTTGGCATCGGTGGCGTAGCGCAGGGCCAGGCTGTCGTGAGATTTGCCAGATGCGGTGGAGCGCAGCGCGGCGAGGCGGGCCTCGGGCGGGGCGGCGTCGAGTTTGGCGAGGATTTCCGCGTCCAGCGGTTGATTCAAGGCGCCATAGCCCTCGATGACGGGGCCGGCCATGGCCGGGTTGGTTAGAAACATCGCCTTGAGTTTGGGCAGGGCCTCCTTGGCTTCGAGCGCGACGATGGCCTTGATGGCGGCGAAGCGGACGAACTCATCCGGGTCTTCCAGCAGGGTCAGGCAGGTCTCCTTGGCGGCGGTGACCTTGCGTTTGGCGACGTATTCGAGGGCGGTGGCGCGGACGCGCCAGCGCGGGTCGCTGAGGGCTTGGAGGACGGCAGGGTCGGTGGTGGGGCTTTTTTTCTTGGGGCCAGACGAGTAGCGTTTGTTGTCGCCGCTGAGGGTGAGGCTGGTCTGGATGGCGGAGATCAGGAGATCTTCATCGGCATGGGTGAGGAAGGTGCCGACAAGCTTTTCGGTTTCGGGGCCGGGAATGTCCTTGAGCCGGCGCAGGGCCCCGTGGATGACATTGACGTCAGGCTCTGTGGCGAGCAGTGGGGCGAGAATGGCCACTGCCGGTTCGCCGCCGCTGACCAGCAGGGCATCGATGGCCGTCTCGCGCACAAGCGGGTCAGGGTGGATGATGAAGTCGCGCAAGATGGGCAGGGCAAGGCTGCCGGCACTGCGCACGGTGGCGAGGGCGGAGAGCAGCTGGTCGCGGCTGCCGAAGGCTAGTTGGCGGGCGGTGTCGGCGGCCTGATCGCCGAGTTGGCGGGCGAGGGTGATTTGGTATTGGGCCTCGCGGATGCGGGCGCGGCTGCCGGGCGGCAGGGTGGGTGTGTCGTTGAGAAACGCTTCAAGGAAACCGACGGCGGCGAAGCCCTCCGCTTCTAACATGCGGCGGGCGCGGGTGGCTTTGTCGATGTCCTCGGCGAGGAGGTCACGGAGGTAGGAGCGGCGCTGTTCATCGGAGAAGAGCGAACCCGTGCGGGGTGCGTCGGCGGCGGCACCGGCCCAAGCCTGCCAGCGGGTGAGGGCAGCAAGGTTGTCCGGAGACTCGGCAGGTGTCCATGGATTGAAGGCGAGATCGCCGCCGGCGAGTTCCTCGAGCAACTCCAATGCCCCGAGGCGGACGGCCAGCGTGGGGTGCTTGAGCAGCGCGACGAGATCCGCGCGCGGCGGGGCTTTGGCTTCCAACACGGTGGCGCGGATGATAGGCCGGAGTTCTTTGTTGGAAAGCCGGGGCAGGACTTCCGCCAGGGTTGCCAGATCGAGCGTGCCATGGCGGAAGCGCTCGAAGGTATCGTCAGTGGCGGCGGGTGGCGGGGTGGCGGGCGCGGGGTCGTCCTGGGCGTGGGTAATGGCTGAAAGTGGAAAGTTGATGGCAGAAATGAAGAGCAGCACGAGCCTGAGTCTCTGGGGCGCGGGGATGGGACAAAGGGGACTCATGGGACGGATGGGAAGAGTTGTCAGTTAAAAGTTAGATGGTATTGGGGAGGAGGAAGACAAGGGCAGGATGATTTGCGATTTAAATTTCAGATTTCAGATTTAATGGAGCAGGGCGTAGGCGAGGATATTGGCGTTGATTTCCATGGAGTTTTGGATTTCGTTGCCGCCGCAGCAGCAGCAGCCTTCGGCGTGGGAGCTGTCGTTGAGGCCTTCGGGCGAATAGACGACGACAATCTTGCCGTTGCGGGTGAAGCCTTTGAGCAGGGTTTCCGGGCCGGCGTGGGAGAGCTTGAGGTCCTTGACGGTGAAGACGGTGCGGAAAATGTCATGGTTGAGCGGAATGTCCTTGAGGCAGTCGTTGCCGAAGATGGCCTTGAGTTCGCGCTCGAAGGACTTGCTCCAGGCTTCGTTGGAACACGAGGCGGAGGCTAACAAAAAACCGCCGTTTTCCAGGTATTTCTTGAGGTTTTCGCGCTCCTTGGCAGTGAGGCTGAAGTCACTCTCGCCGGTCATGATCACAAACGGGATCTTGAACAGCTCGTCATCGGCGAGCTTGACCGCCTTGAAGCGGCGCTCGGTGGCGATCGAGGTTTTCTGCTGCACGGTTGTTAGAAATTCATCGCTGAAGCACTTGGAGGTCTTGGTGCCGGCATAGATGAGGTTGCCGCACTCGACGGCGCCTTCCTTACCGCAAAGCGGGGCGGTGAGGGCGAGCAGGAGGATGAGGGGTTTCATGGGGGTGGGTGGGGTAGGTCGGACAGGTCGGACAGGTCGGACAGGTCGGACAGGTCGGACAGGTCGGACAGGTCGGACAGGTCGGACAGATTTTGGCGCGCGGGGGGTTACGGTGTTAGAAACTTCTTCACCGCCTCGCGGTAGGGTTCGGGGATGGCATCGGGGGTGGTGGTGGTGGATTGGCCCTGGCGGGTATCGGTGGGCTTGAGGATGCCGGCTTCGGCGGTGGCGGGCAGCGGTTGGACCGGGGCGCTTTTGCCCTCGCCCTTGCCACCGCCGGCGGCGGCCGGGGCGTCGGAGAATTGGAGGCGATCCGGGCCGACGACCGGGAGGTCCATCGGGAAGCCGCCGCCGGGAGCGCCGGCCAGGCCCATGCCGGCCGGGCCTTGGCCCTGGCCGCCGGGTTGATCGCCCTTGCCTTGGCCTGGGTTCTGGCCGAGCAGGGCGTCGAGGAGTTGTTGGAGGTTTTTGTTGACGTCGAGGCGCGGGATGTTGAATTGGGGGGCTTGGCCGTTGGCGGCCTGGGGGAACGCTTCGGGTTCGGACATCAGGCGTTCGAGCAGGGCGCGGGCGCGCTCGGCATTGGCGAAGGCATCGGCGGCTTCGCCGGTTTTGCCATGTTGGGCGGCTGCATCCATGAGGGATTGCGGCGCAGCATTGGTTAGATCGTCGAGGAACTTGAGGGCGGAATCGATCAGGGGTGTTAGGTCGGGATCATCCTTGGGCAGGGCCTCGGCGCGGCGGCGCAGTTCGGTGGAGAACTCGTCGAGGGCGTTGCGGTTTTTTTGTTGGGTTTCGGCGAGCGACGGCAGGAGGCGGCGGTTTTGGTCTTCGCCGCGGCGGAGTTCCTCGACGATGGTGCCGAAGCGTTTGGCAAGGTTGGCCTGGGACTCGTAGATTTGGCGGAACTTGGCGGCCATTTCCAACAGGGTGGCGGCCTGGTTGACCTTGTGGACGTCGTCATCGAGTTGTTCGGCCTGCGGTTGCTGGCGGCCGAGGCGCTTGAGCATTTCATCGATGGCGGCCTGCTGGTCGGCCTTGGGAGCCTTGGGGTCGAAGTTTTCCAGCGGTGTTAGGTTTTCGCGGAGGTTGTTGGCTTGTTTTTCGGCAAGGTCCTGGAGGCGTTTTTCGAGTTCGAAGGCGGGGAAGTCCCTGGCGATCTTATCGAGCAGGTCGGCGGCTTGTTGGTGGGCGCTTTTGGCGGCGTCGGCGGCTTGTCGGATGGCATCCGGGTCGCCCTTTTCGCTAGATTGTTGGAGATTTTCGAGGGCTTTGCGGGCCTGGTCGATGGCGTCTCTGGCGGCTTGGAAGCGGTTGGCGAACTGGCTGATGGTGGTCTTGGCGCGGATGTATTGGGCGTATTGGTCGTTGGAGATGATTTGGATGCGGGAGATTTCCGAGCTGCCCTGGCCCAGCAGTGACGGGTTGTGATCCGAGGCGTCGAGCATGAGCTCGATGGTTTGGCCGGCTTCCAGGCCGAGGGCGTCGAGGTCGAGCGTGTCGGCGAAGTCGTAGGCTTTGTCGCGGAGCGCGGGGGCGACCACACGGGCGCGGTCGCGGAACCCGGACAGCGTGCGGACGAAGTGGACTTTGGAAAGTGCGAAGTCATCCTGGGCGCGGCCGGCGACCGGGATGATGGATTTGGGGGTGGCTAACAACATCGACGGCGGCGAGGTGAGAACAACGCTGGGCGGCAGGTCCGGCAGGGAACGGAAGGCGAGGTTGAGCGGGCGCGGGCTGGGAGTGCCGCGGAGGTCGCGGAGCGTGGCGGTGAGGCGGCCGGACTGGGTGGCCGTCCAAGTGAAGGCGGCGGTTTGCGCGGCGGGCAGGGTGCCAGTGTGGGATTGGGGGATGGGTTCGCTGCCCGGAACAGCGGTGGGAGTGAAAATGAGGGTGGCGGAGCCGAGCGGCCGGTTGCTGGTGAGTTCGAGCGTGACGCTGGAGCCTTCCACGGCGGCGATTTCATTGGTGTCGAGCGGGAACTCGGCGGCAGGCAGGCCGGTGTAGGCGGGCGGGGTGAGGCGGACGAGGCCGTTGAGGATGTTAGGTTCGAGGAGGATTTCCACGGGGTGCCAGGTCGAGCGGGCTTTGCCGCAGGCGAAGGCGATTTCGAGAGGTTCTGTTAGGCCGTCGAGCTTGCGGGAGAAGCGGGTGGGGGACTCGCGGAAAGCCGGAAGGCGCAGGATTACACCGCTGCGGGGTTGGCGCATGAGGCACTCGACGGGTTGGCTGAGGGCCGCACCGGTGATTTCCGCGGAGACCAGAACATCGCCGCCGTAGACGGTGGCGGGCTTGGCGGGATCGAGGGTGAAAACCAGGGCGCTGTACGGCGGAATGTCGGTGGCGGGATGCAGCAGGCGCTTTGCGATGGTGGCGAAGGCGGCGGGCCGGGCCAGGCGCAGGCCGCCGATGGTTAGAACGGGAATAGTCAGGGTCAACAGCGCGATGCCGAGGAAGCGCCAGGGGATGAGTCGCTTGGCCGGGAGCGCGGCAAGTGCCACGGCGGCCGCATCCAGCGTGCGGGTAGTTAGAAATTGGGCCAGAGGCGTGGGGGAAGACACGGGCGGGTCGCCCGTGCCACTCTTGTTAGTAGGGGCCGGATCAAGCGAAAGCGCGGCGGCGATGGGTGCACGGGGGTCGGCCAGTGCGGCGTCGGCGCGGGCGGCGGCGTTGCGGGCGGGCACGCGCAGCGCGCGGATGAGGCCGCCTAACAAGGCGACGGCGCAGATGGCAACGAGGGTGAGGGTGAAGCCGACGCGGGCGGGCGTTTCAAAGGCGGCCACGGCATCGGTGAGGCCGAAGGCGAGCCAGAGGCCGGCGGCAAGGGCAGCGAGGCCGAGGCACGCGCCAACCAACCGCGAAGCACGGAGCAGCACGCGGATGCGGCGGAGTTGGGACGAGAAGGAGCGCATGGTTTAAGCACTAAATTTTAAGCATGAAATTCTAAACGAAGAGAAGAGGAAGAGATGAAGAAGGGACGTGATGTTCTGGGTTTAGAATTTAGAATTTAAGATTTATGATTTGTCTTCAAGCCAGTCCGTGGCGGCGGCGCAGGAACCACTCGGTGGCGAAGAGGGCTGCTATTGTTAGGGCGATGAAAGCCGAGTTCCACGAGGGGGTCCAGATGGCACCGGAGTCACGGGTGGCGGGCGGGTGCTTGAGGACTTGGGTATTGAGCAAGGATGGAAAACCGGCGGGCTGGATGGCTTGGCCGCCGGTGGCCTGGGCGAGGGCTTGAAGGAAGGCGGGATCGGATGCAAGGTCGTCGCTTTCCTGAGGCGGGCTGGGCACGGTGAAGACGACTTCGGGTGTGGGTGGTGCCTCGGGGCGGGGGTCAATGAGTTTGAGGGACCAGAGGCCGGGTTGGTCCGGGGTGAAGGCGGCGCGCCACAGCGGGCGGCTGGAGGCGTCGGGAATGGCGGCGGGGCTGACTTGGGTGGAAGTGCCCGAGGGGTCGGTGATGAGGATGAGCGGTTGCGGCACGGGGCTGGGGCCGCGGTAGGAAACGGTGGCGGCCAGGGCAATGCCACTTTCACCTCGGGCGGCCGGGAGGCGCAGGGAAAAGTCCTGGCCAGGGAGAAACTCGGAGTAGGAAGCCATCCATTGGATGAGTTGGGTCCAGAAGTCTTCGTAGCAATTTCCCAGTTCGCGGGCTTCCGGGAAAAAGTCCCATTTCCACAGGCCGTCGCCATTGACCAGGCCGGTGACCCCCTGACCGTAACGCCGGACTAACAGGGCGGGGAATTTGCCCGTGTCACTCTTGTCTGAGGCATTAGCGCCGTGGTCCGGGATGCCTTCGGCCAGGACGCGGGTGAAGGGTTTGACCGTGGCGATTTGGCGGCCGTCCTTGAGGGTGGGCAGGGCCGCCCACAGCGAGGCCTCGGGCGCGGGCAGGGCTTGGCCGAAGAGTCCGGCGGCCGCGCCGTCGCGGGTGGGCGTGAAGCGGAACTCGGCGGTGCTGGCGGCGGCCCACACGACCGGTTCCAACGGTTCGAGGGCGGGCAGGGCGGCAGTGGACGGTTTGCCGCGCGAGAAGAGCACGGCGCCGCCGTGGTCACGCACATAGCTGCGCAAAATCGCCGCGCGTTCCGGCGTGAGGAAGGGGTCGATGTTTTTGCCGAACACGATGAGGTCATAGCGGCAAAGTTCCTCAAGGGTGTTAGGGAAGACGGGTTGCTTGGTCTCGGAATTTTTGGTATCGCCGGAATCAATGCGGAAGTAGCGCTCGTCGGAAAGGCGGTGGACGGACTGGACGTCCATGTGCGGTTGTTGGCGGAGGAGTTGGGCGAGGAACTTGCTGTCCCAGTAGGGCGCTCCCTCGACGAGAAAGACGCGGGTTTTGGATTCAAGGATGCGGATGGTGACGGCGGACTTGTTGTTAGATGAGCGGACCTCGCCGGGGATGACGGGGGTCTCGAGGGTCCAGTGGGTGGAGGCGGGCGGGGCCTTGACCTCGAAGACGGAGGCGACCGTTTTGTTAGGTTCGAGTGCGAGGGTGAGGCTGGCGAGTTCCTTGCCCGAGCTGTCGCGCAGGCTGACGGAGGGGCGGACCGGAGCCAGGCTGGTGGACTTGAGGGCGAAGGGGATGCGCAGTGGCTGGCCGGCAAAGGCAGTTAGGGCGGCGCGGGGTTGGATGAGCGCGAGGTCCGGGGCCGGGGCATCGGCCCCGATGGCCACGGTGTGCACGGCGAGGTTGCGGCTGCGGGCGCGGAGGCCGAGGGCGTCGAGATCGGCTTGGGAGCTATTGAGGGTTTGGCGGCCATCGCTAACGACGATGATGCCGGCAAGGGCTTCGCCGGCGGCGGAGGCGTCCTGGAGGACCTGGGCCACGGCGGGCAGGATGTTGGATGCGGTGCCGTTAGGTGCCGGGTTTTCCATGGCGGTGGTGGCGGCAGCGAGTTTTGCGGCAAACGGCTGGACGCGCAGCGGGACTTCCACGGCTTTGGCATGGGCGGTGGCTTGCCGGATGAGGGCGGCGGCGGCAGCGGCGCGGGTGGAGCCATCGGCGGTGGCTTGGGCCATGGACGAGGAGACATCGTTGAGCAGAAGCCATGGGCTGGGTTGGGTCTCCGTGGGGTACGTCCATCGTCCGGGGTTGAAGAGCAGGGCAAGGGCGCCGGCGACGGCGAGCAGGCGCAGGCTGAGAAGCAAGCAGCGCATGCCACGGGTGATGCCGGAGGCTCCCCGCCACGCACCGAAGGCCGCGAGCGCGAGGACCGCGAGCGCGAGGGGGATGAGGACGGGGAGTGGGAAGGGCGGGTGCAAAGGGGGGGAGAGTTATTAGTTATTTGTTAGTGGTTATTGGGGGAGAGGATCGGTCGGATCCGTCGGATCCGACCGATCTCTTCTATGTCCATCGGGAGCGGGCATGCACGAGGGATTCGAGAGTGAGAAAGAGAATGCCGGCCAGGGCGAGCCACGGCCATAGCGGGAGGCCTTGGGCGAGGGCGGCTTGGCGGACGAGCGAATTGTTGGAGGCATCGAGCTTGCCGAAGGCGGGTGCGGTCTCGAGCGGGCGGAGGTCGGACTCGGAGTCGGGGAAATTGACGGCGGTGAAGGCGATGGGTTGGCCGGAGAACTGCCAGCGGAAGAGGCCGGGGGTGGCGGGGGGGGTGGCTTGCCAGAGCGAGCCGCCGGCGGTGGTGGACTCGGTGATTTCGATAGGCTCGGCTGCCGAGCCTAGCAAGCTGATGGCACCGGCGTGGGCGGGATCGGTGGAGGACCAGGTCAGGGGGCTGCCGGGCAGTGCATAAACGGGTTCGGCGGCACTCCGCGGGCGGGTGCGCAGGAGGATTTCCGCGAGCGCGGGAAGGAAGGATCCCTGGGTGGGCCAATCGGTCTTGTTAGGATCGAGAGGCAGGTTCCAGAGCAGGATTGAGGCCTTGTCGGTGGGGCATTCGAGCAGGGCCGGGAGACCGTCGGCGAAGAGGGCGATGGGACGTATGTTGGGGAGTGTGGCGAGCGCGGCCGGCAGGTGGAGGCGTTCACGGAAGTTGCCGGCGAAGGGGTTGCCAAAATCCCCGGAGCGGAACAGTTGGTTGGCGGCATGGCCCTCATCGGGGATGACGGACCAGCCCGCAGGTGAGGCATCCAGCGCGAGCGGTCCGTCAACCGGATTGGCCGGAACATCCAGCAGACTGCGGATGGCGGCCAACGGGCAGGCCGCGGCCGGCCGCAGGATGACGGTGGTGCCGGCCAGCGCCGCCTGCCGCAGGCCGGCCGGATTGTCGCCGGACCAAGCGGAAATGAAGTGGTAGTCGGGCCGCGGTGATGTTGCTAGATCGGGTGCCACTTCCAACCAAGCAAGCGACTTGGCGAGCTTGCCGAGGATTTTGGCCTCGGCGGATTCGGGCGCGGTGGTGAGCGCGAGGCGCAGCGAATCGCGGACGTGGACGACCGCGAAGCGGGCGTCATCAGCGGGAAAGGCATCCGCCTCGACCGCGGCGCTGATGGGCATGGGACCGGCCGTGGCCGGGCGCAACACAAAGGCGCATTCCGCCTCGCCCCAGGCGGGCAGGTCGATCGGCTGGGATTGACGCGCGCCATCGGCATCCAGCGTGAGTTGCGTGCGCACCGGCACCGCGGAAAAATTCCTGACGCGGGTGAGGACGGTCAGGTCCTGGCCGACGACCGGTTCGGCGGGTTGTGGCATGAGGCGGCTGACGGCGACGTTGGGTGGGCTGGTGGTGGCGACGCGTTGGGTGCGGACGATGATGTTGTTAGGAATCGCCGGGGCGAAGTCGTGCCAGGCGGAGGCCTGGAAGTCCGAGATGATGACGAGTTCGCGGTGGCCGCCGACCTTGGCGAACTGGCGTTGCGCCAAATCAAAGGCGGAGGTGAGGGCGCCGGCTTCGGGCCGGGGCTTGGCCTGCTGCAACTGGTTTGTTAGATAGGCGAGGTTCGGTCCGGGCTCGGGGAATGCGGCGTCCGGTTCGGCGTCGATCCAGATGAGGTTGGCGGAGTCGGGTTTGGCTTG
>CAIKDP010000467.1 GCA_903826205.1 Akkermansiaceae bacterium | reverse complement strand
GGTAGGGCGGCTCATGAGCAGAGCGTAACCATGCCTCCGCACCCACCACAGGAATGTGGTGGCTCCTTATCGCTTTCACGCCACACTTAAGGAGCGACGACATTCGTGTCGTCGTGCGGTAGGGCGGCTCATGAGCAGAGCGTAACCATGCCTCCGCACCCATCACAGGAATGTGGTGGCTCCTTATCGCTCCCACAGGTCGGCGGGCTGCATGTCGAGCAACTCGATGGCCGCGAACCAGCGGGATAGGTCCTTGGCCTTGTCGTCGAAATTGTTAGTACCGAAGCTGAACTTGGCGCCCATGCCCTTGGCGAGTTTGAGGAAAGCGGGCTTGGGGAAATCCGATCCGGCCTGGATTTCGAGGGCGACACCCTTGGAAACGGCCTTGGCGATGACCTGGCGCATGCGCTCTTCGGTCCACAGTTGTTCGTAGCGGTCTGCGATGCAGGGTGGCAGATAGGTCGGGTTGGCGAGGATCGAGATCGGCTCGTCAAGAATGCGCAGGTTGTGGGCGAGGTAATCTAACATCCACGCCTCCGGGTCGTCGATGGTGACGTCAGGCAACCACAACCGGCGTGGTTTGCCCTCGGCGGTGAGGCCCATGATCATGGTGTCGGCCAGGATGAAATCGAGGCGCTGGCGCAGTCCGGGGTCGATCTGGGTGAGCCAGTCGCGGTCGTTGACCTGGATGCCGACGGGCAGACGCTGGCCGTTGGGCGGCGGCGCGGCGTGGGCGTCGATAAATGCCTTGAGCTTGGCGTTGTCAGCCAGCGGCCATTCGCGGCCGAAGTTTTCCAACACGGTGCTGCGGATCCCGCTCCGGTCCTGGCGGAGGACGGCTTTTTCGAGGGTCATGCCGCCGCGGATGTGGATGTGGTAATCGGTCAGGGTGAGGCCCTTGAGCCGGGTTTTGGCGAGTTGCTGTTTGAAGGCATCCGCTTGCGGGTAAAGGAACGGCTGATCCTCGGCACGCAGCAGGACGGTGGAAAGGCAGGCGAGGAGGAGGGTGGCGTGGCGCATGGGTGGAGGCTTCTTGGAAGCAAGGTTGCGGGGTGTGGCGGTAACGCTGGCATTGTGGCCGCGGCGGCGGCTCTTCCACAAGCGTAAAGAGCACTGGCTATGAGGCTTGCCTATGCGTGTGCCCACGACGGATTCTTCTGATAGGCAGAGCCCTCGAAAACACTCCCGTAAATGACAATATTCTTGGACGGTCGTCCCAAATTATAGAAAATCCCGGCCATGCGGGTTTGGCTCCCCAAGGATGCGTCAATCGGCCTGAAGCGGCAACATTATGAAAGACCCAAGCGCTGCGCCCGTAGCAAGCCGCAATCATGAGCAATAACGACATCGCGGCAGTCGAGAAACTCCACTCGGTCTATGGCAGGCTGAAAAAGGAAATCGGGCAGGTGATTGTGGGCCAGCAGGCGGTGATCGAACAGGTCTTGATGGCGGTGTTTTGCCGCGGTCATGCGTTGCTCGTGGGGGTGCCGGGGCTGGCCAAGACCCTGTTGGTTTCCACCCTGGCGCAGGCGCTCGACCTGAGTTTCCGGCGGATTCAATTCACGCCCGACCTGATGCCGGCGGACATCACCGGCACTGATGTGTTAGAGGTGGATCAGGAGACCGGCCGCCGCAGTTTCCGTTTCGTGCAAGGTCCGGTGTTTGCGCACATGATCCTGGCCGATGAAATCAACCGCACTCCGCCGAAGACCCAGGCTGCATTGTTAGAGGCGATGCAGGAACGGCACGTCACCGTAGGCGAACGCACGATGCACCTGCCGGCGCCGTTTTTCGTCCTCGCCACCCAGAACCCGATCGAACAGGAAGGCACCTATCCGCTGCCCGAAGCCCAGCTCGACCGCTTCCTGTTCAACATCGTCGTTGATTACCCGAGCGAAGCTGAAGAACGCGACATCATCCGGCGGGTGACCGGGCCGTCCGCGGCGAGCGTTTCGCCTTTGATGAGCGCGCAGGACATCCTGACACTTCAGGAAATCGTCAAACGCGTGCCGGTAGGCGACCATGTGATCGACTTCGCCGCGGCGCTGGCCCGCGCCACCCGCCCGAAGGAAAAGGAGGCCCCGGATTTTGTCCGCGAAATGGTGGCATGGGGTGCCGGCCCGCGGGCCGGGATCGGCCTGATCTCCGCCGCCAAAGCCCATGCCGTCCTGCGTGGGCGCTTTCATGCCACCACGCGCGATGTGGCGGAAATCGCCACCCCGGTGTTGCGCCACCGGGTGCTCACCACCTTCAATGCCGAAGCCGCCGGGGTGACCAGCGACGAAATCATCCGCCGTCTCCTCACCAAACTGGCACCCCGCGAGGACCTCAAGGTCTGACGCTGCATGCGCCGCACCATTTCCTAACCCATTTCCCAAGCACAAAATTTGAAGCATTAAATTCTAAACGGAAGATGAGACACAAGGCTGCGAGACCCAAGACACAAGAGAAGATGGCTGGCGCGGCGACTGCTCTTTTCTTCATCTTGGGTCTTCAAGTCTTGTGTCTTGCGTCTTCTGCGCCGTTTTAAATTTAGAATTTAAGATTTCGAATTTTCTTTCACTTCCATGTCCGCCCCCCTGCACCTGCCCGAATGCATGCGGCTTCTGCCGGAGGAGACCACCCGTGTGCTGCGGAAGCTCGAATGGCTGGCCCGCCGCCGCATGCAGGGGACTCTAACAGGAAAGCACACCAGCCCGGACAAGGGCGTGTCGATGGAGTTCGCCGAGCACCGGCCGTATGCGCCGGGTGACGACCCGCGCACGCTTGACTGGCGGGTGATAGCACGCAGCGACCGCAACGTGGTGCGCCAGTACATCGAGGAAACCAATCTGCGCGCGACGCTTGCGGTGGATGTCAGCGGATCGATGGCTTACACCGGCACCCATGCCACCACGCTTGACGGCAAGGCCCTGTCGAAGTTTGCCTACGCGCAATATCTAGCCGCCGCGCTGGCCTACATGTTCATCAAGCAGGGCGATGCCGCGGGTTTGGTCACCTTCGACCGCCAGCCGCTCGAATTCATCCGTGCGGCCAGCCGGCCGAGCCAGGTCCACCGCATTCTAGAAATGCTCAACCGGGCCAAGCCCGGAGCGGATACCGATGCCGCGGCGGTGCTGCATGACGTGGCCGAGCGGATTCCGCGGCGCGGGGTGGTGTTTCTGATCAGTGACTTGTTTGACGATCCGCTGCGGATTGTCGAGGCCTTGCACCACTTCGATTTCCGCCAGCACGAACTGGTGGTCTTCCACGTGATGGCCGAGGAGGAGTTGACGTTCCCGTTTTCCGGTTACCAACAATTCCGCGACCTCGAGAAAGTGTCACCCATGCTGCGCATCGATCCGCACGCGGTGCGCATCAGCTATCTCGAGCGCATCGGCAAGTTTGTGCGGGCGATTGAAGCGGCCTGCGGCAACCTGCGAGCCGATTATGTGCCAGTCAACACCAAGCACCCGCTGCGCCAAACCCTGTTGCGTTATCTGGGCCGCCGCATGCATGCCAAACGAAGTCGTTAGATCATGCTCTTCCTCAATCCATGGCTGCTGCTAGCGCTCACCGGCGTGTCCATCCCGGTGATCGTGCATTTGGTGCGCCGCCAGGCCGCCAAGCCGGTCGAGTGGGGTGCCATGCGCTTTTTGATGGACACGCTTTCGGAACGCAGGCGGCGCATGGAATGGGAGGACTTGCTGCTGATGGCTGCCCGCTGTGCGTTGCTCGCCCTTGCCGCGCTCGCCGTTGCCCGCCCGTTCGTGCCGCCGGATGCCCCGGCGCCATGGACCTTCGTGCTGCCGGCGGCTTTGTTAGGTCTGGGTTTGTTCGGTGGTTCGTTCGTGCTCAGCGGAGCGCGCATGCGGCTGTGGGTGCGTGCGGCCGCTCTCGCCTTGTGCTGTATGGCCGCAGGCATGGTGGTCATGGAACACTGGTTCAATCTCCGGCGCTTCGAATCCGGCGGCCGCCGCGATGTGGTGCTGATCATTGATGCGTCCACCTCAATGACCCGCAGCTCGGGTGCCCACACCCTGTTTGACGATGCGGTCGAGGAAGCCCGCCGCATTGTCAAGGACGCCCCGCTCAGCACATCCTTCGCCATCATTCTCGGCGGCCCTTCGCCTCAAGCCATCACCAACTCCCCGGATTCGCGCCGCACGCGCACCCTCGCCCAGCTTGACGGCCTGCAAGCGGTCGGTGGCACCTTTCGCGCGCATGAGGCGCTGGGCATGGCCACCGTGGTGCTTGCCGCGGGTTCTCATCCGAACAAGGATATCATTGTTCTAACCGATTCGCAGCGGCACGGCTGGCGTTTTGATGATGCCGGGGCGTGGAAGTCGCTGGCGGAAGCATGGAAAAGCCTGCCGGCCAAACCGCGTTTGCTGCTGCGCCGGTTGCCGCAAGCCCCCATGCTGCGCAATGCCGGCATTGCCTCGATCACCACCTCGCGCGACCTCATTGGCACCGATCGGCCGTGCCTGCTGCGCACGGAAATCGTCAACACCGGCAACCAACCCGTCATGCCCGGCGAATTGCGCATCGAGGTCGATAACAAACAAGTCGCCCGCGAACTGCTAGGTCTGCTTATTCCCGGCCAGGCGCAAACCATCGAAACCCGCCACCGCTTCGCCGCTCCGGGGCAGCATGTGGTCACCGCGCGGCTTACGGGTCGCGATGAAATTTCCGGTGATGACCGCGCCGACTGCGTGGTGACGGTGCGGCAGGCGTTGCGGGTTGTGTTAGTCGATGGCAACCCGGCCGGCAGTTTCTTCGAACGCGCCGCCGGCCACACCGCGCTGGCCCTCGCCCCCGCCGCCGCTTTGGTCGGTGGTGGCCAGGCCGGCAAGGATTTTCTGATGGATCCGCTTGTCATCCCCGCGCCCGAAGTCACCGCGGAAAACCTAACAGGTGCGGATGTGCTGATCCTGGCCGACGTCGCGCGTCTGCCGCTTGCGCTCGCGGCGGCGGTGGCCGACCGCACGGCTGCCGGCAGTGGCTTGCTGGTGTTGGCCGGGCCGCGGGCGGAGTCGGCGTTTTACAACGCGTGGGATGGTCCGGATGGTCCGTTGTTGCCCCTGGTCCTGGGGGCAGAGGTTGTGGCGGAAAAGGGCGTCGCGCCCCGTTCCAGCAGTTTCCGCCATGCCGCGCTCGCGTGGGCGGTGGACGAACGGCGTTCCGATCTGGGGGGGGCGGTCATCCGGCGCTGGCGCAAGTCCACGCTGGTGCCGGGCAATGGCGTGCTGGCCGCCGCTTTTGGCAACGGGGATCCCTTCCTCGCCACGCGCGGCTACGGCCGGGGCCGCTGTGTCGTCGCCACTTGCGCGTTTGACGCCCGCGCAGGCAATCTGCCCGGCCGTGCCGCCTTTGTCCCTCTGGTTCAGGAACTGGTTGCCTGGGTGGCCGGCGGCGGCATTGATTGGAACCTAGAGGCCGCATGGAACCCGTCCGTGGTGTTGGACTCGCGCTCTTCCGGCGGCCTTGCCGCGGCTTACTTCCGCCGCAATGAAACGTTTGCCAAACCATTGTTAGAAAGGATCGATCCGGCGATCGATTTCAACTGGAACGGCAAGGCACCCGCGCCCAACGTGCCGCCGAGCAACTTCGCCGTGCAATGGCGGGCCAGCCTGCTGCCGCAGATCAGCGGCGACTACTTGCTAGACGCGCAGGTGGTTGACCGCCTCACCGTCAAGCTAGCCGGCAAGACGGTGTTGGAACAAAAAGCCAACCAAGCGGTGCAAAAAGCCCGGGTGCATCTCGAGGCCGGCAAGCTGGTTGCATGCGAGGCGCTGTACGAGCAAGCCACCGGCCCGGCCAGCGTGCGCTTGTTCTGGACGCCGCCCGGGGGTGCCCGCCAACTCATTCCCTCCACCGCCTGGATCCCTGCCGGCGACAAGCAACCGCCGGCTGGCGAGGCCATCGATCCGCTCGGCCGCACCCGCAAGGCCAATGTTTTGTTAGGACGGCGCGGCCGCGAGCTCCGCATCGACGGGCCGGCCGTGCCCGGACTCTATCAAGTCAAGCTGCCGCCCGGTCTCCGCGAGTCGATCACCGGAACTCCCGGCACCGCGCCGCTGCCGGTTGTGGTGCGCGGCGAAATCGCCGAAAGCCGCCTTGACGCATGGAACGACGAGGATCTGGCGGCACTGCGGGCGCGCACTGATGTGATCCTGCCACAATCCACCGCCGACGTCCTGGCGGTGCTTTCCGGTCATGGGTTTGGCCGCGAGATTGTCCGTACGGTGGCGCTTGCCGCAGTGCTGTTATTGTTGTTAGAAACCGCGCTGGCGCGCTGGGTCTCCCGTTCGCGCCGCGCGGGCGATGAGGTCCACATTGAATTCGGCGATGCTGCACCGCTCTCGGTAAAGGAAGGAGCCTGGCGATGAACCCGCGCGCCTGGTGGACAAGCGGGGTGCGGGTGGTGGCGGTGGCCGTTCTCCTGTGGGGCGTGTTGGCCGCGCTCGGCAGCATGGTGCGCATTGCCCCCGGGTGGCCACCCGGCGCGCTTGCCTGCGGGCTGGCAGTGACCGTGGAGGTCTTGTTGCTGCTCTACGGATACGAGTCCGCCACGCTCAGCCGGCGGCGGTCCCGCCAGTTGATCGCGCTGCGCCTGACCGCCTTCGGCTTGTTAGTTTGGATTCTCATCGAGCCCACCTACGTGCGCACCGTGAAGCGCAGGCTCGACCGCCAGGTCGCCGTGCTCTGGGACCAGTCCGCCTCGATGGATCTGATAGATGAGGGCAGTGTCCGCACCCGAGCCATGATCGCGCGCGAGGCCGTCGCCCGGTCCGGCATCCTCAAACAACTCGGTGCGCGCGTCCACCTGCGCGAATTTTTCTTCGCCCGCAGTCCGGAAAGTGACAGCCGCACATCTGCCGCGGGTTGGAACCAAGCCACCGACATCGCCGCCGCGCTCGACAGTGTGCTCGAACAGATCCCGCCGGAGGAACTGGCCGGCGCGTTGCTGCTCACCGATGGCCGCCACAACCGCCCGTCGCGCGTCGAAGACAGTTCCCGCCGCTTCGGCATCCTCGATGCCCCGCTTGGCATCGTCGCCATCGGCAGCCCTAACGCACCGCGCGACGCCGCCGTGCTGGCCGTGCGTGCGCCGGACGCGATTCACCTCGGCGACCGGATGCGGGTTGCCGCGGACCTGAAGTTCGATGGCTACAAGGGCGCGCAGGCCAAGGTGCGCCTCACCTGTGGCGGCAAGCTCATTGAGGAAAAGGAAATATCCATTCCGCAGGACCGCCAGCGTGAGGAGGTCAAGTTCGTGCATCAGCCCGCGCTGGGCGGGACCAGCGGCTATCAGATAGAAATCAGCCCGCTCGCCGGTGAGCGTTTTCCCGACAACAACCGCTGGGCCTTTGAAACCTCGATCACCGAAGCCCGCACCAACGTGCTGCTCGTCGATGCCTTGCCGCGTTGGGAATTCCGCTATCTCCGCAATCTGTTCTATGGCCGTGACAAGTCAGTGCACCTGCAATGGTTGCTGCTCAATCCGGAGCAGGCCGAGGGGCTGTCCCAACCCGACGTCGCCGCCTCGGCCGCCCGCCCGTTCGGTCAGGCCGCGGCCACCCGCCTGCCGGAAAAGGAAGCCGAATGGCGCAAGTTCGATGTCATCATTCTTGGCGACCTTCCGCCCGACGCGATCTCCGACGCGACGTGGTCGATTATTTCCCGCTGTGTCAACGAACGCGGCGCCTTGTTAGTTTTTGTCGCCGGACCCAATCACATGCCCCACGCACTCACGGCCGGTGCCGCCCGCGACCTTCTGCCGCTCGACCCGGATTGGAATTACAACAGCCAGAGCATCGAGCCGGGAGCCCCGTTCCGGCTCGCTCTCACTGCAGAAGGGCGCAATCATCCGGTGACCCGCCATGCCACCGGCAGCGTCGCCAACGAGCAAGCCTGGTCCGCGTTCCCGGCCTTCCAGTGGCGGCACCCGGTCAACAGCGTGAAAGACGGTGCCGAAATTCTCCTGACCGCCGCCGATGAAGCCGCGGCCAACTCCGATGCCGACGCCTCCGCCGCGCCCGGCCCCGCACTCGACAACCTCGCCAGGCGCCGCGAGATCGAGGCCAAACGCGCGCTGCTGGTCACCCGCCAGACCGGTCATGGCAAGGTCGCCGCTGTTCTAACCGACCGGACCTGGCGTCTGCGCGAGGGGGCAGGGGATGTTCATCATCACCGCTTCTGGGGCAATCTCGTGCGGTGGGGAGCCGGGCCCTTGCTGCGCGCCGGGTCCAACCATGTGGCCCTGGGCACCGACCAACTCACCTACACCCCGGACGATCCGCTGCTTATTACCGGCCGCCTCCGCGATGCCGGCCTCAGTCCGGTGGTCGATCCATCGCTGCGCGCCGAAATTCTGCGCGACGGCAAGGTGGTGGCCACCGTGCCGCTCACCAGCATCGCCGATTCCAACGGCCTGCACATGGGCAAGGCCGCACCCATCCGCAGCCCCGGCGTGTACAGCGTGCGGCTCGTCGGCAAGCAGGCCGCTATTTTGTTAGCCGCGGAGAACAAGCTGATGCTGGCCACCAGTGTGAGGGTGACGGGTGCCAGCGGGCCGATCGAATTGGTTGAGACCACCCTTGACCGTCCGCTGCTTGAGGCCGCGGCCAGCGCCTCCGGCGGCAAGGTGGTCGCTCCGGCGGACATGGCGTCGCTGCTTCCCTTGTTTCTCACCGAGGGCACCAACCGCTTGGAAGTCCGCGAAACCTCACTCTGGGACAACGCCCTGGTTTTTGCTGTGCTTGCGCTCGTTCTCACGCTAGAGTGGTGGCTGCGACGCCATGCCGGCCTGCCGTAGCGCCCCCTGATTCCGGCCATGCCATCCAACTCATCAAGTCCTGACTCGCCACGCATCAAGCCGGTGCTGTACCGCTTGCGCCGGCGCATCCGCAGCGTGGTTGCCACCCGCGGGGCTCTCATCACGCTCGCCACCGCCCTCGCCAGCCTGCTCGCGCTCGTGGCCATTGAGCAGGCCTTTGCGCCTTTGCCCACGTTCGTGCGTTGGCTCAGTCCGTTTGTCTGGCTCGCCACTGTGACCACGGTGGCCGTTATCTGGTGGTATTTGCCACTGCGCAAGCCGCTGGCCTTGGTCCGCATCGCCCGCTGGCTGGAAATCCGCCACCCCGAACTCGATGAACGCGTCAGCACCGTGCTCGAATTCTCCACCTACGGCGACAGCGGAATGTCGTCGCGCCTGGTAAATGTGTTAGCCAAGGAAGCCGCGGGTTGTCTCGAGCGGATTGACCCGCAGGTGGAGGTGAGCACCCGCCGGGCCCGTCACTGGATGTGGCCGACCCTTGTTTTGTTATGCGTGTGGGGCGTGATGTTCGTAGGGTGGCCGGGCACCACCGCGCGTCACGTGTTGCGCGCACTGGTGCCGACCTCCCATCTCGGCAACGCTGCCGGCCGCATCACCGTCAAACCGGGATCGGTCGAGGTGTTCGAGGGCGACACCCTGCAAATCTCCGCCCGCCATAGCGCCGGCCCGCGCCAGGCCCTTGAGCTCGTTCTCTATCCGTCCGACGGTCCGGCGCTGGTGATGCTGATGGAATCAGGCGCCAAGGGTTCCAGCTATCAGTTAGGCCGCGCCGCGCGCAGCTTCGAATACGAGGTTCGTTGCGGGCGTGAATCCAGCGATCGCTACCGTGTCAGCGTGCTGCCGCAACCCCGCTTGGTTGAACCGCGGGTGCGCCTCGAGTTTCCCGCCTATACCGGCTGGGCGCTGCGGGAGCAGGCCGTGGGGGATCGCATCGCCGCGGTTGCCGGCACCAAGGTGGAGTTGCAGGCGAAGCTCAGCATGCCGGTCGATGCCGTGCGTCTGGAAATCGATGAGGAAACGGCGGGTGTCACCACCTTGCTGCGTGCGGCTGATGGCGGTACCCTGTCGTCCCGTTGGACGCTTGAAAAGCCCGGCCGCAGTACGGGCCGTGTGGTGTTCAAACTTCGACTTGCCCGCGAGTTCGATGCCGCCCGCTTTGCCATCGAGTCCCGCCGTGATACTCCGCCGGCAGTCAAATGGCTCGGCGCGGTGGCGAAGGAGCTCCATGTCAGGCCGGACGATATGTTAGAAAAGGACTACGAGGTCACCGACGACATCGGCCTCGGGGCGCTGCACTTGGAAGTCGTCCCCGAGCCCGGTGCCACTGCCAGGCTGCCGGTGGATGCGCCGCCACGGGTGGGTGGCACGGAGTCGCTGCTGTGGCGTGGCCGCGTCCGGCAGGCGGTCGCGGGTCTGGTCAGCCGCTGGCCGCAAGCCCGCGTCTTCAAACTCCGCATGCGGGTCGAGGATGGCCGGCCTCCCGGTCTCGGCGGCCCGGGCGTCGGCACCAGTGAGTGGGTCACCTTGCGGGTCGATGCCGGTGCCCAATCGCTGGCACGGCAGGAAGTGGCCGCCGCGCAATCGGATGTGCGCGAAGCACTTGAGCAGGCACGCCAAACGGTCCAACAGGCACAGGAAAAAATCGACCGCCGCCGCCCCGAAATGCAGCAGGAGAAACTCCCGGACGCCGCCCGCAAGGATCTTGGCCAGGCCCGTGAACAACTCGCCGAAGCCCGCGAGAAACTCGGGCAACTCGCTGAGCGCATGCAGCAATCCATCAACGCCGCCCTGGTGCCGGAGGTGCGGCAGGCGGCGGCCACTGTCGAGCAGGCGCGGCAACAGTTGGAGAACGCGCCGCTGCAGGACAGCCCGCAACAACGGGACCAGAGCACGGCCGCCGCCCGCGACAACACCGTCAAAGCCGAGCGGCTATTGGAAAAACTGCGCGATGATCTTCAGCGCAGCGAGCCGCAAGTGCAGGATTTTGCCCGCCTCAAGGAACTCGAACAACAACAACGCGAACTCGCCCGCCAAGCCGAGCAGGCACTCGCTCAAAACCCGCAATCGCAGGCCCAGCAGGACGCACCGCCCGTACCTTGGCAGCAACAACAAAGCCGTGTGGCAGAGGCTGTCCGCCAGGACGCCCAACAACACCCCCAAGCCCAAGCCGCAGCCCTCGCCCAACAAGCCCAACAAGCCAGCCAACTCGCCGCCCAAGCCCGCGAACAAGCCGCTGCCCAACAAGCCCTCCAACAACAGGCTAACAACCCGGCCAGTCCGACCAGTCCGACCAGTCCGACCGCTCAATCTAACACCCAAGCCGCCGCCCAACAAGCGGCGGCCGCTGCCGCGCAACTTGCCGAAGCCATCCGCGAGGCGCCGCAAGTGAACAGCCCCTCCGGCCCGATGCAGCAAGCGGCGCAGTCCTCCCAGCAAGCTGCTAGCCAAGCCCAGCAAGCGGCCCAGGCCAGTTCCCAAGGGAAACCCTCGGATGCCGCCGCCAGTCATGGGCAGTCCGCCCAACAACTCGAACAAACCGCCAGCCAGCTCACCCAAGCCGCCGCCGAGGCCACCCAACAAGCCGCCCAGCAGGCGAGTGCCCAACAGGCCGGTTCCCAACAGGCACCCGTGCCCGGGCAAGCCCTCGCCGAGGCTTTCCAACAAGCGTCCCATGCCGCCACATCCAACACCCAGGCCGAGGCCGCCAGCGAGGCCAGTGCCGCCGCCGAAGCCCTTGCCCAAGCCGCCGCCGCCACCCTGAGCGCCATGCAAGGCCAGGGATCCGGTAAATCCGGCTCACCCGGAAAACCCAGCCAAGCAGGCAAGCCGGGTAAACCGGGACAACCGGGACAACCGGGACAACCGGGACAACCGGGTCAGCCGGGTCAGCCGGGTCAGCCGGGTCAGCCGGGCCAACCGGGTCAACCGGGTTCCAATCCGGACGCTTCGTTGCGCACGGCGCAGGGGGCGCCCGGGGTGCCGCCGGAGTTGGCCAAGCTCGGTATATCCGTGGCGGATTGGGAAAAAATCAAGACCTCGCTCAAAGCTGAGGTTGGGGGTGGGTCCGCCATCGCCCTGCCGGAGGAATACCGCGACCTGGTGCGGCGCTACTTCGAACAAATCTCCAAAGGCAGCCAACGATGAAGTCAACGTTTCCCAGCCCCTGTATGACTGATGTTGGGGAGCGCCGGCGTCCCGCCGGCTGTGTTCGGCATCTTGCCGAACACTCTTCCGTACAATTCAGCACCCTGAAAGCGCGAGTGTTTCCCCGCATGAAATATGTTAGACAGGCGTTCGCGCTGACCCTTTTCATCATCCTCTTGCTCCTCGCCCCTCCGGCGCGAGCCCAACAGCCCGCCGTGGATCCGGTGTTCGCGCAGTGGCAGGCCAAGGCGGACCCGGCGGTCGAAAACGCCCTCACCTATCTGCAACGCGTCCAAAAACCCAATGGCTCTTTCGAGGGGTCCTACGGCGACTCGGTGGGCGTGCCGGCGCTGGTCGGCATGGCATTCTTGTCCAAGGGTCACCTGCCCACCGAAGGGCCCTACACCACCGCGCTCAACCGCTGCATCGACTTCATCCTCGCCAGCCAGAAACCGGAGGGCTTGTTTGAAAAAGGCAGTGGTGGCAGCGGGCCGATGTATGCCCACAACATCGCCACCTTGTTTCTATCAGAAGCCAGCGGCATGGTCGATCCGGACCGCCAACGGCGCATTTCCGCCGCACTGCCCAAGGCGCTCGCCCTCATCCTGCGCGCCCAGGCGGTCAAGAAGGATGCCAACAACCGCGGTGGTTGGCGCTATCATCCCGGGTCTAACGATTCGGACACCTCCTGCTCCGGTTGGGCGCTCATGGCGTTGCGCTCCGCCAAACTCAACGGCGCCGCCATCCCCGATGAGGCCATTCTCGCGGCCGTCGATTACCTCCACCGCCACCAGAAGGAAAAGGACGGCTGCTTCGGTTACACCGGCCAGGATGACAAGGCACTCACTCTAACTGGCATGGGTTTGCTCTGCCTCGAACTTTGCGGCGAACACGGCTCCGATCGCACCAAACGCGCCGCCGATTGGTTGCTGCGCCATTTCCGTGAACTCAGCGGCGGCCAGTTCGCCTTCTACGGCAATTACTACAATGCCCAGGCCATGTTCCAAATCGGCGGCCGGCATTGGCAGGAATACGCCAACTGGATGTATGCCACCTATCTGCCGAAGCAAGCGCCCGACGGGTCATGGGAGAGCCAGGAGGCCGGGCGCATCTATGGCACCGCGATGATGGTGCTGGCCTTCACCGTGCCATGGCGCCAACTCCCGATCTATCAACGCGACGAAACCGTCGATGAGGACCCCTCACGCTGAAATCACGCGCGGTGGCATAAGGAGCCACCACATTCCTGTGGTGGTTGCGGAAGCCTGGTCCATGAGTGCAAGCCGAAGGTTCTGCTCATGGGTGGTTATTGCTCACGACGACAAGAATGTCGTCGCTCCTCAATCGCGGCGGCGGCTTCATGCTAACCGGGTTTGCGGCACACGGCGAAGAAGGCGAGTTGGCGCAGATATTTGGGGATCTTGCTGTCGGTCTCGATCTTGAGCGCACCGAAGAGGATATCGGCGGTGGTGGTGGGCTGGAGGGTGATTTCATACTCCCTGCCGGGGGTGATCTCCCGCCAGGAGAATTTCACCTGCTCACAGGTGGTGGTGATGGCCGTGATCTTCATCGGCACATCCCCCAGCAGGGACACGCGGGTGGTTTTGGCCAGTGTGGGGTCGCCCTGCGCCCACTGCTGGGTCTTGGGTTCGATGCGGATGAGTTCCGGAACGTCGATGGCAAAGCGGATCATCCACTCCGGCCGCGACGGGTCGTCGGTGTGCACGCGCAGGGCCTTCTCCTGCATTCCTGTTAGCCCGGAAAGTTTGAAGGTCGCCTTGCCGGTGCCCTTTTCGCCAGGTTGATAGATCGGCTTGTCGAGCGTGGCGCTCAGGCAACTGCAGGCGCTCTCGATGGAGACGACTGTTACGGGCTGGGTGCCCTTGTTATGAAAACCGAAGGTGGTGGAAATGCTCACCATTTCGGGTGTGGGATTCAGCTCGATGACGGGCAGATCCGTCACCAGCTGCGCGCAGGCGCAATCGAGCGGCAAGGCGCAGAGGCAAAGGAGCGTGCGGAGAAGGCGCATGGTGGGGAGCAAGATGAGATATCACCACAGGCGCGTGCCGACCCGATAGAAGCCGTGAGTGGCGGAT
>CAIKDP010000466.1 GCA_903826205.1 Akkermansiaceae bacterium | reverse complement strand
GAAAGCCACATGTTGAGGGCATTGACGAATACCTCGAATTTTTGCGGTCTACCGGTTTGAACCACGCGGCCGTAGGTGGTGATTATCTGCGGATCGGATTCCAACGCGCCGGGCAGTACCTCGCTGAATTTCCTGCCGACCACATGACGCAACCCGGTCAGGGTTTCAAAGGCGTGATTGACCGAGAGGTAAACGAAGTCCCGTGGCTCGCCGTCTTCGAAGAGCATCCGGCATATGGCAAGCCCTTCGGCCATGTGTTCGAACAGGCCTCGAAAGCGCTCCTCGCTGACCCGCAGCGCCTCCTCTTCCACCTTGCGGCCGCTGATGTCACTGAGCACGATGCGGCTGACTGTCCGGCCTTGCGCATCCTCGGCGACGGTCGCTCCGACTCGTACCCAGACCAGCGACCCCTGTGCATGCCTCATGCGCAACTCGTAATCCTGTGGCTCGCGGGTCGCCAAGAGTTGCCTGTGATGGCGGTAGTATATCTCCACGTCCGGCTCAAACATGAATTTGGACAGGATTCGGCCGACCAGTTCGCCCCGGGGCAGGCCGAGCAAGGTGGCAACGGTAAGGTTGGCCTCGAGGATCAGCCCCTGTGCGCTGAGGGTGCAATAGCTGACCGGTGCCAAGTCGTAGAGGTCGAAATAAAGGGCCCGCCTGACTTCCAGTTCCGTCTGGGTCCGGCGCAGTTCCTCATTCTGTATCTCCAGTTCGATTTTATGGACGCGGAGCTCGTAGAAGACTCGCTCATAGTCGTCGGGGCGAAGCGGAGGCTCTCCCATGGGCAGGGTGGCGAGTCGCTGCTCTGCCTGCTGGCGCAGAGTGCCTGCGGAGGATTTGGATTTTTGGTTATTGCGCATTTCGCAACCCTTTCGGAAGGTGCCACACTTCATGCCTGACAGCCTCCTGACAGTTGCTTACGCCATGTTCCGAGTGGACGCAACCGCGAATCATTCTGAAAATTTCCGGAAAGGAGGTTGAATGTCAATGAGTAGAAAGAATATGAAGAGAATCGTGATACTTCTGGCCATGCTTGCTGCAGGGAGGGGGCTGGCGCAAGAGGCTGGCACAGCCAAGCCGCAGAGCGGCATGACTCCGGCAGCACGGCAGTTGGCGTATGAGGCCCTGAAGGCCGATTTTCTGGCCTTGCCGCCTGCCAAGCGGCTGACCACGCCGCTGTTATGGTTGCACGGCGAGGATCACAAAATCCTTCGGGATCATGTGGATCGGATCAAGGATGGGGGCAACGGCAGTCTCGTGATTGAGCCACGACCGCACCCGGATTGGCTCGGGCCGAAGTTCTGGGCGGATTTCTCCGCAATCTTGGATCATGCCCAGACGCAAGGGATGGGCGCTTATATTTATGACGAGGGCAAGGAGTGGCAGAGTTTCAATGCCGGCGGCAAGGTCCCGCCGCAACACAAGTTCAAATACCTGCGGTCCGCCGCCATCGACGTGTCCGGCCCGGCGACATACAACGGCCCGGACCACGGCGGCCCCACCTACATAAAAACCATCGCAGGGAAATATGACGACACCAAGGACAGCCTGGATGCAGCCTCTCTGATAGATCTTGGTCAATTCATTACGCATGGCACTTTGAGTTGGAACGTGCCTGCCGGGAAATGGAAAATCATGAAGTTCAGCTATGATTTCGAGCAGGACGACCCGGCGTTCACCAAGCAATTGGATCTGGCCAGCCAGGACGCCATCGATTGGTTTCTGGATAATGTCATCAAGCCGCACTATGAGCATGCCAAGCCCGGGCAGATCCTGGGGTCTTTCTATGACGAGCCGTTTTTCGCCGGTACTTGGGGCAAAGGCATGGAGAACGATTCCCCGCACTGGAAGGAAATGATGGTGGGCCGGTGCTACCCGCTCGGCGGCGAGGCCGCGCACAAGGCCGCCTATGAATTCTGGTCGGTCCTTGGCGAGAGAATGGCCAGGGTCGGCTACGGCACCTACCGCGACTACCTGCATTCGAAAGGCGGCATATTGATAGGCCACGACAACGAACACGGGCCCGGCTGCGCGCCGCTGGGATTCGGCGGCGGGCCGATCAACCTGATGGAAAAGCAAAAATACCAGGATATGCCGGGAATGGATATCGTTTGCGACCAGTTCTATCCAAGGGAGGAAAAGTACTGGATGTATCAATTGCCGAAACTGATCAGCTCGGTGGCCATCACCAACAATCTGCCGGGGCATTATGCGATGTGTGAGATTTTCGGGGCCTATAACCCCGGGCGTTTGACCTGGTCTGATAGAAAATGGATGGGCGACTGGTGCCAGGTTCGTGGTGTCAATGTGATGATCCCCCACGCGTTCAATCCGAAAGGCTCCGTGCAGGATCCCGACCCGGATTGCCCCCCGTTCTATTACTACACCGGCGACGAGGCGAATTGGCCGAAGTATAAGGCCTGGTGCGAACGGCAGAACCGGCTCAGTTATATGCTCAGCGGCAACGACAACGACAATTTCAGCATCGCTCCGGTGGCGATGCTATGGCCGGGCTACTCCAAATATGTGGATGGCACCTGGGTGGATTCGAATTGTTATCCATACTCTTTCCAGACGGCGCTGGACAGGGCCTATTACGACCACCAGTTGCTCACCTGCGACCGCTTTGAAAAGACCGCATCCTTGAACCCGGCGGCCAAACAGATCGAACTCTACAAGTCAAAGTACAAGGTATTGGTCATACCTCCGGTCCAGCATATCCCTTATGCCACGTTGGCAAAAGCCAGGCAATTTTTTGATGCCGGCGGCATCGTCATCGGCTGGCAGCGGCCACCATCACGGTCGGCTCAGTTCGGTAATTCCGACAGCGAGATCCAAGACTTATCTATCGCCCTGTGGGGTAGCCTGACACCCGCGGCTAGCGTTAGGCCGATCCGCGGCAACTCTAACGGTGGCAAGACCTATTTCATCACCGCCACCGATGAGCAAACAATTCTGGAAAATCTCCGGCGCATCCTGCGCAACGCCGGCGTCGAGTCTGATTTCAAAGTCGTCAACGGGACCTGGGCCAACTCAGCCGAATACGAGTTTGATAAATGGACAGGCTACAATCATCGCAAGCGCTACGGCATGGACGTGTTCATGGTTTGGAATGGCTCCGCAACCGCCGCCGCGATCACGGCACGCTTGCAGGCCGACGGGGAACCGGAACTGTGGAATCCAACCACCCTGGCCGTCACGCCGCTGGAGTTTGTTAGGATTGCGCCAAACCAGGTCGAGGTCAAATTGAGCCTGCCGGCGGAAGAGAGTTGCCTCATTGTTTTCAAACCATGAACAAGGCCACGTGCATCATGTTAGAATGTGCGGTGTTCCTGACCTCCGTCTGTTCCATTCTGGCAGGGGAGCCAGCTCCCGTGCGCGCGGATCATCCCGCCATTCCGCCGCTTGACGAAATGGCAGGCGAGTGGATTGCCGCGGCGGCGACGGCCAATCCGCCCGACGTCCACAATTTTCATGATATGCTTTTGGTGAGCCGGGATCTCACGTCGTTTTTCTGCTATCCCGAGGATTGCCTTTGGGAAGAGACGTTGCGGATGGGCTATCCACCGGTCACGCTGACGCTGGATGACCGCGAATTCCCGGCAGCAGAGTTCCGTTGGTATCCCTACCGGGCGTTGCGACGCAATCCGAACTGCGGCGGATTGGTCGTGGAGAGCGATACCCGGATGATCAACGAGCAGCGCGCGGTGTTGGTGCGGGTCCGGGTTTCCAATCCCGGAGCGGAGGCACGCCAAGTCGAGTTGGCGTTGGCGGTGCCGGGCCAATTGCAGGCGGATGGAGTTTCGGTGCTCAACACCACGCAGCGGATAGGTTTTGCCACGGCTATCAGCCCGGCACAGTCGCCGGCGGCGGTGACTCATGACAATGGCATCATCCGCTGGTGCTGGACGCCCACCATTCAACCCGGCGGGGAGCAGGTGCTTGAGTTTGTGGCTGGGGATGGTCATGCGCCAGAGGCGCAAGCGGTGGTCGGCGCGGTGTCGCAGTGGGCACACGCGTTTGCAGCGCAATTCGAGGCATTCAAGCGCTGCTGGGAACAGCGCTGGACGGACGCGTTCACGCCCGGCAACCCACATTTCTCCGGCCACCTGCCGGTGCTGACCACTGCTAACGCCGCCTTGACGCGCAATTATTATATGGGTGTGGCCTCGCTGCTGGCGATCGAGCGCACCCAATATCCCGTGCATCCGCGGTCCTTCGTCAGCAACGGCGAGCGCCCACCGGGGACGCATTATGTTTGGGACGCTTCGTTGCAAGACACCGTCTGGGCCTTGCTGGAGCCGGCAGGCATGAAAGCGACGACGCGCCGCTGGCTGGTGCAGAATGTCCGCATCACGCAGACCATCGAACTCACCGCAACCAAAGGTTATGACGCGGCTCACTATGATCAGATGAGCGGCTCCGGCTACGCGTTCAACGCCAGTCAGATCTTCCAGCTGGCGTTCGATTACCTGCGCCTAACCGGTGACCTGGCTTTTCTTGACGAAACCCTGGAGAACGGCCAGACCGTCTTGAAGCGGATGGACGACATCGCCAACGACTGGAAGACGATGGTGTTGCCGGACAGCCCGCTTGAAAATTGTGGTGAAAACGTGAATTTGTTAGAATGTGCCCCGGCCTATATCCATCGCGTGGCATCCGTGAACGCCCAGAACGTGCTGATGATGAGGCAAATGGCGCTGCTATATGATCTGCGGAACAACCCGGCCCGCGCCAAGGATCTCCGCGCGGGCGCCGACCAACTTGTGCCGGCCGTCATGGACCTTTACAAGCCAGGCGCAGGCGTCTGGAACGGCTTGCACAAGGACGGCCGGCGCGTTGAGTTGCGCCATTGCGTGGATTATATCTACGTCGGGAATGCGCTGGCCGATGATCTGAGTCCCACGATGCGACGCGAGATGACCGACTTCGTGAAGCGCGAACTGTTTACCCGCGACTGGATGCGGGCGATGAGTCTCAAGGACGCTGCCGCAGCGAATTCCGACCGGCCCGATCACGGGCCAATGGGGGCGTTCGATGGCTGGGTGCCGCTGACCGTCGGCGCGATGTGGCGCCTCGGTTATCCCCGCGACGCGTTTGATTTCTATTGTCGCACGGCCGTGGTGACAAAGGAAGGGCCGTTCACGCAAGCTCACGAGTTCTACGGGCCTGACTGCAAGAAGTACGATGCCCCGGTGCGAATTGCGGAACGACAAGGTTGTTTCAGGGAGTGCATCGACGGAGCCAGTTTCACCGATGTCGTGATCAGCACATTTTTCGGATTCAGCCCGTCGCCGGACGGCAAGATTGTGCTCGCTGATTCCGCTGTGTCCCGGCCATTCCGCGGGACGCTCGACGGCTTGCGGTATGGCAAGCGGCTCTATCATCTAACCGCCGGAGAATCTGGAATCCAGATCAAGCAAACGCCGGCGGAGTGATGAGGACAAGGTTCGCAGTCTGTTCTTCGTAGGGGCGTTGGTGACAACGCGGGGGCATGCGGGGTCCAGATGGAAGCGCTATCCCCCGCCGCATTCTAACGACTCCGCCCCGCGCGCATAAATATTGCGTGCGCTGGCCGGGATCCATGGATAATCTTGGCCGTGCGTGCGATGATTAATGGCCTGCGGCGGGCCGGATGCCACCGGGGTGTGAGGCTGGGCGTTGGCCTGTGGCTCCTGGCATTGCTGGGGGCAGGTGCGGCGGTGCCTGAAGCCGCCGTCAGCGCAGCCATGGACACGGACGGGCGCACGTTCACGGCCACTGTGCCAGGAATGGCGAGCTTCCGCGCTGGCTTTGCAGCCAGGGTCCGGATTGACGGCCGCTCTCAAGAGTTGTCTTCAGCGGCCGGCACGGTGGTTGGCCCAGCCGTACCTTCGGCCGAGACCACCCCTTATGGCCAGGCTGCGGTGACGGAGACAACGATTCGTTTTGAAACGGAGCAGGTGGACCTGTTATTGCGTCTCGGCCGGGTGCCGGGCGTGCCGGGTGTCCTGCTCCAAGCGGGCATCCGCAATGCCGGTCATACTCCGCTCAAGTTGGACACCCTGACTGCGGTGGCGATGGAAGATACCGGACCCTCGGGGTGGATCGAACGCACCGGCTGCGGTCTCCATCCCGCAGGCAAGCCCGAGGATTGGCTGATCACGGGCTGGCACGCGCCGATGTTGCAGATTGTCGCGCTGAACGAAATCACCGCGCCGCTGGAGGTGCGGGAAGCGGGCGGCTATTACCGTGGGGATGGTACCGGTTTTTTGTTCGGGCCGGTCGGCACGCCCATGGCCTACGTCGAGGCCCGCTTCACGCCGTTGCAGAAAGGAAGGATGTCTTTCAGTCTGACTGCGGACATGAGCGGCGCGCGGGTGGAACCGGGCGAGACGCGCTGGGGCCAGCAGGTGGTGCTGCTGATGGAAAAGCCGGAGCGGGCCATGGCACGCTGGGCGGAGTGGGTGGGCACAACCCACGGCGCGCGGACCTCGAAGGGCGCGCTGTCCGGCTGGAACAGTTGGAATTTCCGCACGCATAAGACGACCGACAGCGAACTGCTCAAGGTGGCG
>CAIKDP010000465.1 GCA_903826205.1 Akkermansiaceae bacterium | reverse complement strand
CAAGATCGGCACCGGCATCCTGTGGCTGCTCACCGGTGGCTTGTTGGGACTCGGCTGGCTGTATGATTTCTGCACCCTCAACGATCAGGTTGATGAATGCAACCGCCGGTACGGGTACTAAATGAAATGGCCAGATCCAAAATCCAATGATGGACACCCGGACCGTCGGCAAGACCGCCATCGACACTTTCAGCCGCCAGATCGAAATCGAGCCGGGGGATGTGATAGGTGCGGGCGGGGCAATGGAAGCCGTTTGAGAGCGCTCCTGAGGAGCCACAGGGTCTACGCCTGCTTCAGCAGTTTCTCCACCTTGCTGACGGTCGTGGCCGTGTGCTTGCCGTTGACCAGCTTGGCGGCAGCGAGGATTGCCTTCAACCCGGCCAACGCCCCCTCGGCGGCGGCGAACGCCTTCTTCTCATCCCCGTATTTCTTGTCGGAGAAATACTTGGTGAACGCAGCTCCCTTGCTGCTGAGGGCAAGACGCCAGCCTTGGAAGGCGGTCGTTTCGTAGGTCATGCGCGTCAAGTTCTTGATCGATTTCATGGTTGTGGTGGTTGTGTCCCGTGAGGTAACTATCTGTTATCCGGGACGCCTCAAGCATAATGTGCTGACTTTGATTGAGTTGTTAGAATGATGCCGCGTCCACGACCACCCCTCTGAGCACGTTCAACCCGCGCTTCGCCTGATCCCTGAGCCGCTGCCTAGCGTTGATCTCCCGGTTGGCGTCCCGGCGCTCGATTGCCTTCACCTTATCCGGGTGCGCCTCCTTCCACCGTTGCTCATAGTGTTCTTATTTTGCTATTCTCCCGTTCGCTTGTTGCCGGCCGGAGCGGAGCCGATCCTCCGGGCCTGAATCGATGCGCCGCCGTTGCATGTGAATTTCTCGGTTGCCCCTACATTACCCTCGACGACCCAGTAGTTAATGTCGGCAATGCCGAGACTGTCGGGGTCATTGATATTATATGCCGTTGCCTGCCATTCGTTATTGCTGTCGGTCTGACCCTTCCCGGCAATCTCCATATCCAGTTGATCGATCGAAAAGCCGTGCTTGCCAGTCACTGCAATTGCGTATGTGCAACGTTGCGCGCCGACTCGGCCGAAGCGGGATGCATGATGGGCGAAAACAAATTCCAAGCCGTTGATGTTGGATGCCAGGTTGATATTGTCCCCGTCTGTGTGTTCGTTGACAAGAATGCCGGTATGATAGCCGGTCACGATCACGTTCCGCAGGATGGTTAATGCAGCGTTATTGCATGCCGGAGTGATCAGACCGCTGGTGCCGTGGGTCGGCTTGGAGGCCTGCACATTGTATACGCCGGTGTTGACGAACACATTCTCCATCCTGCATTGCAGGGCGTAGCGCAGGTCGATGCCGCCAATACCGGGATCGTCATAGGTCCGGACATCCAGATTCTTGATGACAACATTGACTGCCGAGAATCCTCCGTACACCGATTCGGGTGAACCACTCGCGGTAATGACTGCTGGACCCGTTTGGGACAGGCTCTTGACGATCGTGCCGTTATTCTGCAACGGGAAAGCCCCAATCGTCCCAAAAACCGGGGTGGGTTCGCCTTGGCCTACAATTTCCACGGTGATCCAGCTCGGTATGGGTTTTGAAACCGCAGGGATCAATATTCTGCCGCGATATACGCCGACCGGCAAATCCATCCGCCCGCCTCCCCCCTCGGTTATCGCCTTCAGACATGCCGAGAACGCTTCGGTATTGTCGGTCTTGTCGTCGCCCACGGCCCCGTAGTTCAGAACACTAAACACCCTCGGTTTCACGGTGCCAGCACCTGAACTGTCTTTCTCGCCTCCATCAACTGCGAAGGCTCCACCCGCCAAAAGCACGGCACATATAGTTATCAAAGCCATGGTCTTGTACATAAGTTCTGCTTTCTTGGCCCAGATCTGTCTCACGGCCCAACTTCCGGTGGGCGGTCGAGGAAGAGCACGCGCCAGTCGAGCACCTCGCGGACGAGCAGGTCGGCGGCATCTTCGGAGAGTTCCCGCACGGCGGGCAGGAACGCGGTGGCGGCAGCCTCAGGGGTCTTCATTTTGGATTCCAGACTATCGATGCGGACGATCAGGCGCGCGATGCTGGTGTGCATGGCGTGGGACCGCTTGGAGATGCGGCGGAATTCGCCCTGGTTGTTGATGGCAGCCAAGGCGCCACCGACGGCCGGCAGAAAGCCGCAGAAAAATGTCAGCAGGTGCCCGGGAACGGGCGCATGGACCAGGTGCAGCACACAGGCAAGAATGGTTAAACCCAGCGCGATGCCGATGCCGAGGTGCAGCCGGGACTCGATGGCCTCACCTCGCCGCTCGCCATTCCGATGAAATCCAACCTGGCCTTTGAGGTAGGCCCGCAGTTGCTGCAAATGCT
>CAIKDP010000464.1 GCA_903826205.1 Akkermansiaceae bacterium | reverse complement strand
ATCTCGATATTTTGCCGGCAACCCCCGCCGCCGCGGATCTGGCCAGCTGGCTGGCGGAGCTTTCACCGCGGATTCTGGAGAGCTAGGCTTCACGCACGCGGCAGTTTCTGGCCGTTGGCATCCACTCTAACAAACGTGACGGCGGTGGAGAAGATCGGGTCGGGGCGGGTGTTGCGGTCCCAGACTTTGACGGCATAGGTAACGCTGGTGGTGCCAGTGCGGGTGCGCTCGCAATGGATGGTGAGGATGGTGCCCTCGCGCACGCTGTGGTGGAACTCGACGGTGTCCATGGCCACGGTGACAAACTGGCAGTGCGGGAACTCGAGGCTGGCGGCGATCCAGGACGCCTCGTCGATCCATGCCAGGAGCCGCCCGCCGAAGAGGAATCCGTAATGATTGAGATCACCCGGGAGGACGAGGCGGTGGGTTTCCATGGGGGATCACCAGCGGCGGCGTTTGGATTCGCGATAGAGGTTGGCATCCAGCGACCACGCGCCGGCCCCCGTGAGCAGCAACACCAGACAGGGAATCAGATAGAGAATGGCGAGTTCCTTGCCATTGGGTGGCAGGGTGAACCAGGCACTCGCGCCATTGACCTCAAAGGCCGCCACCACCATGGTGAAGCACACCACAAAGGCCGCCGGGCGCGTCATCAGGCCAATCACTAACAAAAATGCGGCAAGCACCTCGGCGCCCAGCGTGGCCACCAGGCTCAGTTGCGGCGACATGAAATACAGCGGGAAGCAATCCGGAACCTGCCAGGTCCCCTTGAGTTTGGCGAAGCTCAGGAGTTTGGGGATGCCGTGGCCGCACATCATCATCAAGCCGGTGGTCACGCGCAGCACCAACAAGCCGGACGCTGTATCCGCGTCACGGGTGCCGCAGTCAAAAAAGAAGCGTTTCATGGGGGAGGCGCAGGGGTTGGCTTGGGTGAAAGGGTGATGCGTTTGAGGCGGTCTTCACCGTCCGGAGAATGGGAGACGACCTCCGGGTTTTCCGCCAGCACATTGTGGACCAGGCGCCGGTAGTAGGCGTTGAGCGGGCGCATCTGATAGGACTTGCCGGTGCTGATCACGCGGGCGGCGAGGCTGCGGACTTCCTCGTGGAGGTGATCCTCCTGGATCGAGCGGAAATGCTCGCAATCCACCTTGATGCGTTCCGCCTTGGGAAAATGCCGGCGCAGGATCCGGTTGACGAGATATTGCAAGTCATCCAAGCGGTCGCCCTCGCTGCCAATCAGCGCGGCGCTTTCGCCGGTATGGATTTGCAGGCAGGGGCCGTCCGCGGTTTGCTGGACCTCCAGGGTGGCCGTGAACCCGAGATGGCCGAGCATCGTATCCAGAATTTTATAGGCCGCTTCCACCGCTGTCATGGCGCGCATCATACCCGATTGCCCCCCGGGGTCAATCCCTGCGTGCAGCCGCACGCATTTGCAAAATTTTCCATTCCCGGGCTGGTCATTTCGGTGGGGTGCTGGCAGGCTGGGCGTCCTATGATGTCCGCCCGCACTGTGATCACCGAGCCTTTTGGAACCCTGCCCGATGGCCATGAAGTGAAAATTTTCACCCTCACCAATGCGCAGGGCCTGCGGGCCCGCATCAGCGAGTATGGGGCCATCCTGGTATCGATGGAAACGCCCGACCGTCATGGCCGGCTGGCGGACCTCACCCACGGCTTCGACACCCTGGCCGGATGGCTCGCCAATGGTCCCTATTTCGGCGCCACCATCGGGCGCTTCGGCAACCGCATCAAGGACGGGAAATTCACCCTCGGAGGCAAGCTCCACACGCTGGTCACTAACAATGCGCCCGGTGGCATCCCCTGCCATTTGCATGGCGGCACCACGGGCTTTGACAAAGTCCTGTGGGCGGGCACGCCCACAGGCGGGCAGGCCGTCGAGTTGGTTTATCTATCCAAGGACGGCGAGGAAGGCTACCCGGGCAACCTCAGCGTCAAGGTCACCTACACCCTCACCGATGACGATGAGTTGATCTGGCAGGCGGAGGCCACCACGGACGCGCCAACCCCTGTCAATTTGGTTCTTCACACCTATTGGAATCTATCCGGTGACCCCACCACCTCCATCCTCGATCATGAGCTGATGCTGGCCGCCGACCATTACCTGCCGACCGACTCCGGCCTGATCCCCACCGGAGCACTCGCCCCGGTCGCCGGCACGCCCATGGATTTCACCACACCCACCGCCATCGGCGCGCGCATCGAGGCGGAGTTCGAGGCGCTCCAGCATGGCGCGGGCTACGACCATTGTTGGGTTTTGCAGCCGGCCACTGGCGTCCGCCTGGCGGCCCGGCTCACCGACCCCAAATCCGGGCGGGTGATGGAAATTGCCACCGATCAACCCGCCCTCCAGTTTTACGCGGCCAATTTCCTCGATGGCATCACCCCGGGCAAACGCAGCGTCCCCTACGCCCGCCGCAGCGCCCTGTGCCTGGAAACCGAAGGCTTCCCGGATGCCCCCAACCAACCCGCCTTCCCCTCCGCCATCCTCCACCCCGGCCAGATCTATCAACACACGCTGGTGCACAAGTTCACGCCATGACCCCAGTGGAAAATAGGGCCTACGAGGAAGCCACCAAAAAAATCAACGACTGCTCACGCCGCCGCAGCACCCTGCTGGATTTGAGCCGTCTCGGATTGACCCACCTGCCGCCCAAGCTCGCCCAGCTCACCCAACTGACAGAACTCAATCTGTCTCACAACCAACTCGCCGCCCTGCCGCCCGAGCTCGGCCAACTCGTCAACCTGACGCGGCTGGACCTGTCTAACAACCAACTCGCCGCCCTGCCGCCCGAGCTCGGCCAACTCGTCGCGCTGACCTTGCTCTACCTCTCGCACAACCGGCTCGCCGACCTGCCGGCGGAGCTCGGCGCGCTCGCCAGCCTGACGCGGCTTGACCTGTCCCACAACCCGCTCGCCAGCCTGCCGCCGGAACTCGGCCAACTCGCCAGACTGACCCGCTGCGACCTGTCTAACAACCAACTCGCCGGCCTGCCGCCGGAACTCGGCATGCTTGCCGGCCTGACGCGGCTCAACCTGGCTAACAACCGGCTTGCCAACCTGCCGCCGGAGCTCGGCGCGCTGACCGGTCTGACGCGGCTCGACCTATCCGGCAACAATATCGGAGCCCTGCCGCCGGAACTCGGCGCCCTCACCAGCCTGACGGTGTTGGACTTATCTAACAACAAACTCGACGCCCTTCCGGCGCAACTCGGCGCGCTGGCCAAACTAACGGTGCTCGACGTTTCCAACAATGCCCTGCCCGGCCTGCCGCCGGAACTCGGCGAACTCTCCAAGCTCACGGCACTCGACCTCAGCCGCAACCACTTGCGCGCGCTGCCGGACAGCCTGCGGGGGTTGGAAGCGTTAGAACGCCTGCTGTTGCACGACAACCCGGCGTTGCAACTCACGGCCTCGGTGCTCGGGCCGGACCCGCGCAAGGTGGCGGACGCGCGCATGGCCACGGCCAAGGCGATCCTGGATTTTTATTTTGCGCGGCAGGCGGGCGAGACGCGGCCGTTGAACGAGGTGAAGTTGCAGGTGGTGGGGCGAAGCGGTGCGGGCAAGACGAGCGTGGTGCAGGCCCTGCGCGAGCTGCCGTTTCGGGAACGGGAGGCGAGCACCACGGGCATCGCCATGTGCGACTGGACCATGGATACCGGCGCGGGACCGGTCACGGCCCATGTGTGGGATTTTTCCGGGCAGGAAATCACTCACGCCCTGCACCCGTTTTTTTTCAGCGCCCGGAGCTTGTATGTGCTGGTGCTCACGGGCCGGGGACAGCACGAGCAGGAGGACGCGGATTTGTGGCTGCGCCTGATCCAGGCGCATGCCACCGACGTCCATGGCGAGGGACCGCCGGTGATCGTGGTGCTCAACCAGTGGAACGTGCCCGGCTGCAGACCCGAGGTGGATCGCGTCGCGCTGCGGGAACGCTATCCCTTCATCCGCGGCTTTGTGGAAATGGACTGCAAGGCGAAAAAGGGTGTCCCCGTCCTCAAAGCCGCCCTCTGCCGCGAATTGGAGCGCATGCCCGAAGTGCGCGAGCCCATCCCCCAAGCGTGGGATGTGGTGCGCCGCGCCCTCGCCGCGGACGCCATGCCGCAGCCGTTTCTCCGATCTAACGAATACCGCGCGCTGTGCGAGGCGCATGGCGTGAGCGATGAAGGCCAACAGGACTATCTGGCCGAAATCCTCCACCGCTTGGGAATCGCTCTGAACGCTCGGAACGATCCCCGCCTGCATGAAGCCACCGTACTGCAACCGGTATGGCTGACTACCCATCTCTACGCATTGCTGCACCGCGCTAAAAGACAGGCCGGTGTGCTCAAGCAAGCGGATCTTGAGGTCGTGCTGCAGACGGACAAGGATGAGACCCACCGGGACTGCATGATGCAGGTGATGGAGCGCTTCAATCTCGCCCGCCCCATGACCCTTGCTGTGGGCGCGGCCTGGCTGATTCCCCACGCGTTGCCGCCCGCGGCGCCCGCAACCATCGAGGCATTGCGCGATGCGGCCGAAGCCACCCGCCTGCGCTATTCCTATCAGACGCTGCCGGATGACTTGGTGGCCCGCATCATCGCGCGCCGGTTTGATTTCATCGAAGAGCTGCGGGAACAAAAACAGTCGTGGAGCACCGGACTGGTTTTACTGCGCAAGGGTGCCCGCGCGCTGATCCAGCTGGACCCGTGCCTCAGGCAGTTGTCCATCACCGTGAGCGGACCCACCAAGACCCGCCTGCAACTCGCCGACCTGTGCCAGATCGAATTGCAGGAAATCCACGCCGAATTCCCCGGCCTCGAACCCCTCGCGGAAACGCAGGTGCAGGACGCCTGGGTCGCCACCGCCACGCCCGAAACCCATCCACCCGATCTATCAGTCATCGAACCTCCAGCCCCATGAAATCACCCCGCGATCTAACAAAAAAGCTTGTCGCCATCGCCTTCATCTCCATTGGCCAGCTCGGTGCCGAGCCACCACCGGGGCCACCGGATCTAACACAAGGCCCCACGGTCGACCGCACACTGACCTACAACCTCGGCGCCACCGGTCTGCGCGGCTGGATTTTCACCAAGCCGGCGAACTATCTCGATAGCCTGCAGGGCCGGACGACCCTGGCCAGCCGGCAGATTCTGGTCACCCACGTGGGTGCCAAGTCGCCCGCGGATGGCGTGATGCAGGTGGACGATGTGATTCTTGGCGTGGCCGGCCAGCCGTTCAGCGACGACGCGCGCAAGAGCCTGGCCCATGCCATTCAGGATGCGGAGAAACAAACGGGCCGCCTCAAGCTGACCCGCTGGCGGTCGGGCAAAACTGACGAGGTGGAGCTCAAGCTGCGGGTCATGGGGGCTTACAGCGACACCGCGCCCTATGCCTGCCCGAAGTCCAAGCTCATCCTCGATGAAGCGTGCAAGCAGCTCGAAACAGAACCCTTGCCGGAAAATTGGTGTGGCGCGATCAACGGCCTCGCCCTGATGGCCTGCGGCAATCCCGACTATCTGCCGAAGGTTCGCGAGTTCGCCCATAAAATGGCACCGACCACGCTGAATCTGCAGGACCAAATCAACGGGTCGGCGTGGGAGTTGGGCTACCGCAACCTGTTTCTGTGCGAGTATTTCCTGCTCACCCGCGACCCGGAGGTGATGCATGCGATCACCGAATACACCCTCGCGCTGGCCAAGGGGCAAGGGATGTACGGCACCTTCGGCCATGGCTTTTCCGCCCTCACCGCCGATGGCAAACGCCACGGGTCGATTCCACCTTACGGACCGGTCAACATGGCGGGCCTGCCGGCCAATCTGGCCATTGTCACGGGCAAGTTATGCGGCGTGAAGGATCCCGAGGTGGATGCCGCGATCCAGCGCGCTTCCGGGTTTTTCGGCTACTTTGTGGACAAGGGTGCCATCCCCTACGGCGAACACGAACCCTGGCCCTATCATGAAAACAATGGCAAGAACTCCCTCTCCGCGCTCTTGTTCGCCTTGCAGTGGGACAAGGCCAAGGAAACCCAGTTCTTCGCCAAAATGGCCACCGCCGGCTTCAAAAGCCGCGAATGCGGCCACACCGGCCAGGGCTTCAGCTATTTGTGGAGCGCCCTCGGCGCCAATGTCGGTGGCCCCGCCGCCGCCGCCGCCTTCGTCAGGGAAGCGTCCTGGCATCTCGACCTGGCGCGCCGCTGCGACGGCTCGTTCACCTATGACGGCGGCGAGCAATACGGCGCCGGAAAAACCTCTGACAACACATACTACGGAAATAGTAGCTACTGCGGCCTGAGCCCCACCGCCACCTATGTCCTGACCTATTCCATGCCGCTCAAAAAACTCTGCATCACCGGCAAGGACGCCAATCCGTCCAACTGGCTCAACCCGCAGGAGGTGACAGCCGCCATCGCTTCCGGCAATTTCGATTTGGACCGCAAGCAGAAAAGCGTTAATGAGCTGGTGGCGGCCTTCGCCGATTGGTCGCCGATTGTCCGCGGCTGGGCGGCGGAAGAACTGGCCGGCCGCCCGGAGGCCAAGGCGATGCTGCCGGAATTGTTAGTTATGGCGGAAGGCAAGAACGTGCACGTCGCCCAGGGCGCCTGCGAAACCCTCGGCCTCCTCAATGCCGCCGAGGCGCTCCCCGCGCTGGTCCGCCTGCTTTCTGCCGACGACCGCTGGCTGCGCTACAAGGCCGCCCAGGCAATCAAAAAAATGGGGGGCACCGCCACCCCGGCCATTCCCGACATCCTTAAAGCCATTGTCCAAACCGCCGAACCGCTGCAACCGATCAACTGGGCCGATTCCATCCAGCTCACGCATGGCCAGTTGGCGGCCGCCTTGTTTGCGGGCGGCTTGACCGACTCGCTCAAGGACGCCGATCGGGCGTTGCTCTATCCGGCCGTCCGGGTGGTGTCCGGAAACGCGGACGGCATGGCGCGGGCCACCCTCAAGGGTTATTTCGATCAGAAGCTGAGCCTCGAGGATGTGCAGGCGCTGGCCCCGGACATCCTGGCGGCCGTCAAGACCCCGAGCCCGGCGGACACGATGTTTGGCAATGAAATCCGCATGGGGGGCTTCAGGGCTCTGACCAAATATCATTTCCAGGAGGGCATCGAGGCGGGGGTCATGTTTGCCAAAACCCAAGGCGGCCATGGCAGCGAAGGCCGCACCGGCGAAATCATGAAGGAGATCGTGACTTATGGCACGGCCGCCCGCGCGGCAGTACCGGCACTCCGGGAGTTGATTGACGCCCTCAACGACCAATGCAAAAAGGGCGAATATCCCGCTGGCGAACTCAACAACCGCAGGGTCGGCGCCGTCCAAGACGCCATCAAGGCCATCGAGGCCGCCACCACCCAGCCGGAATTGCGCCACTGCACCGCCGCCGCCACCCCGGCTCGCAAGTAAGACAGGCGAAGGACTGGAAACAATCAAGGAGGGGTGATTTGCCTGATGCATTCCAATGAGTCAGTCAGGCCATCTTCGCTGCGCTCCGGTTCCGAATCGCCCTGGGCCATGAGGAGGCAATGGAAAGCGCTTCCCCGACTCATTGGCACTCCATGGGCCACGGCGGATCGGAGTCCGCCGCTCCTTGAGTGCCAGACCGCTGTCACCGCCACCCCGGATCGCAAGTAAAACGGTCAAGGACCT
>CAIKDP010000463.1 GCA_903826205.1 Akkermansiaceae bacterium | reverse complement strand
TGGGCAACACGCGCCGCCGCCTCTCCTTCTTCGTCATGGTCCTCTGCCACAGCCGCATGGCCTATGTGGAGTTCACCTGCGGCGAGGCCACGGAACACTTCCTCGCCTGCCACCACAACGCCCTGGAGTTCTTTGGCGGCACCCCCGGCGTGATCCTCATCGACAACCTCAAGACCGGGGTTCTGAGTCACCGGTTCGGCGAAAAGGCCGTCTTCAACCCGCGCTATCTGGACTTCGCCGCCCATTATGGTTTCGAGCCCCGTGCCTGCAACGTGCGCAAAGCCAACGAAAAGGGCCGGGTCGAAAACGCCGTCGGTTATGTGAAGAAAAACCTCCTCGCCGGACTGGAGTTGCCAAACTCCATCAGTGCCATGAACACGGCGGCACGCCACTGGATGGACGCAATCGCCAACGTGCGCATCCACGGCGAAACCCGCAAACAACCCGCCGAACTCTTCCTCATCGAACAGCCCGCCCTGCATCCGCTGCCGACGGTGGTCGCCGACACCTCCGTCACGCGTGAAGTTGGAGTCACCGCCCGCTGCCGCGTCGTGCTGGACACCAACCGTTACTCCGTGCCTTCCCGCTACGCCTCGCAGAGCATCACCCTCAAGGTCTTTGCCGATCGCCTCTGTCTCTATCACGCACACAACCTCGTCGCCTCCCACCCGCGCTGTTACGAGCGCCACCGCGACTTCGAAAACCCCGATCACATCAAGGACATCCTCGACCAACGCCGCCGCGCTCGCGACGCCAAGTGGCTGCTCGCCTTTTATGCCCTTAGCCCGCAATCCGAATACTACTATCAACAACTCGCCGCCCGCAGCCTCCAGGCACGCGCCCATGTCAACCGGATCGTCGCCCTAACCGAAATCTACGGCCCGGAAAAAGTCGCCCTCGCCATGGACGACGCCATCGCGTGCCAGGCGTTCTCCAGCCAATACATCGAAAACATCCTCCAACAGCGCCAACGCCACACCCCGCAACCCGGCCCCCTGCACCTCACCCGCCGCGCCGACCTCCTCGAAATCGAACTTCCACCCGCCGACATCTCTCTTTACGACCAACCTAACAAATCATGAAACCCCATCCCGACATCGATCTCCTCAACACCCGCCTCGACTCCCTGCGCCTGCCCTTCCTCAAGGAACAGTGCCAGCCCATGGCCGCCACTGCCGCCAAGAAATCCATCACCCATCTCGGCTACCTACAACAACTCATCGAGGGCGAGGCGGCCCTGCGCGACGAGCGCGCCGTCGCCCGGCGCATCCAGGCCGCACGCTTCCCAGTCATCAAGACCCTCGAATCCTTCCGCTGGGACTGGCCGAAAAAAATCAACCGGCTCCAGGTTCAGGACCTCTTCAGTCTCGAGTTCGTTCACGATAAAGCCAACGTCATCTTCCTCGGCCTCGTCGGTCTCGGCAAAACCCATCTTGCCAGCGCCCTGGGCTACGCCGCCTGCCGGCAGGGCCACAGCGTTCTCTTCGCCAACGCCATCGACGTCATCAACACCCTTCAGGCCGCGCAGATCAAAGGCACCCTCAAAGCC
>CAIKDP010000462.1 GCA_903826205.1 Akkermansiaceae bacterium | reverse complement strand
TGGAGCAGTTATGGCGAGGCGATGGGCGGCGGGGCCAGAGGCAATGGCAAGAAGGCGCGGGCGGGTCTGGTGCGGGCGCTCATGGCCCACAAGGGATACGGTGCGGACGCGCGGCATTGGGCGGGCAAGGTGTCCAAGGACTACCGGATGCTGTTGTTGGATGAGGGCGAGGAGCAATTGAAGGAAGTTAGAGATGCCGGGGGGCGCCTGGAAGTGAAGGTGGTTAGAAAGGGGATGAAGAAAACGACGGTGGAGGTGGAGTTGGCCCGGCTGGAGCGCAGCCGGGATGTGGCATTGCGGAAGATGCTGCGGTGCCGGGTGCGGTATTTTTCGGATGGGGCGGTGCTCGGGAGTCGGGCGTTTGTGGACGGGGTGTTCCGGGCGTGCCGGGAGCGGTTTGGTCCGCGGCGCGCAAGCGGGGCGCGGAAATTGCGGGGGAGTGGGGCGGCGGTGGCCGGGATCCTCTGGAGTGTCAGGGATTTGCGCAAAGGTGTGGGTTGTGATCCATGAGGAGGATCAAGCGCCAGAATTCATCATGCGAGCCTCCGGCGGTTAGAAATTCCTGGTGAGCTTGGCGGCGGCCAAGGCCCGCCAGCCGCCGTAGAGGACATACACCTCATTGCCCAGTTGCAAGGCCTTGATGCGCTCCGCGACTTGCCGGCTCACGCCGCAATTTTCATTGCTGCAATAGACGACCACCCGGGATCCGTCCAGCATGCGTCCGGCCACTTCCGCCTCAAAGGCCTGCATGTTTTCATGCGTGTCGAGATTCCATAACAAGGCCGCAGCCATGCCATCGCGCGCCCAATCGCCGCGTGGCCGGGCATCCACCCATAACACTTTTCCCTGCCACTCGTCCATCACGCGCTGCAGGCAAACCTCGTCGGCTTGCAACTTGGCCGCCTCACAGCGCGGCGCCCGCTGCGGAGGGCCCTTGACCCAATACGTGGTGCCCGCTGCGGCCGCGGCCAGCGCCAGCACCGCGGCGAGTTGCGCCCACGCCTTCATGGGTTTGGCGGAAGTTCGCGGCGGATCACGGCAAACGCCTGGAGCACTTTGTGGCGTGCGATTTCACAATCCGTTTCCACCCGGATGATGGCCAACCCGGGGGCCTTGGTGCTTGCGGGCGTTACTAACAATTCGTAATGTTTGCCTGCCTCGAGGGTGTTGACCTCAACCTTGAAGTTTTCCGAGGTGCAGGTGGTTGCCACGATCTTGATCGGTTGGGAATAATCAATGGTGATGTCGATTTTGCGGGTTTCGGGCGGGCTGTCGATTGTCCATTTGAGGGTTTTTTCATTCATCACGACGAGCACCGGGATGTGAACCCGCACCGTGAGAACCTGTCCGGGTTTGTTCTCAGGGTCCCCGTCAAACCACAGCACCACCGTCTTATCGATCACGCCGGCGAAATTGCCCATTTCAAAGGTGGCCCGGATCACCCCGCCCTCACCCGGCGCATAGTTCAATTTGCCGTCGCTCACCTGCACCGAGATGCAGGCGCAGACTTTGTCAAACTTGGCGATGGTCACCGGTTTGTCCGATTTGTTCTCGAACTTGAATTCGGCCACCACCGTCTTGGCGTCCATGGGAGCATGGATTTCCACCAACTCCTGCTCGAAGACCAGTCCCCCTGCGTGGAGGAAACCCGCCATGGCCAACCAGGAAAAAAATGCAGTGCGCATGAGCGGAGGCTACTGCGGGGTTTTGTCTGCCGCAAGCGAAACCGCAATAATGAGCCGCCCGCCACGCCACTCCGGCCCCAACACCCACAGCGGCCGGTCTCCTTCTAACAGGATATCCGTCTTCAATATTTTCTTACGGCTCAACCACAGTTCCAGATCCAGGCGGGTGGCGTTCTGGGTGGGGCGGCTGCGCGCCTCGAAGCGTACCAACACCTCATCGGACGGCTTGAGCGGCTGCGCCCAGTTTTCGTAGCTGCGGAACAGTGGTTGGATGTCCTCCCCCAGCAAACGATAATGGTTGAAGCGCAGCTTTTGCTCGGTGCGCAAGCGTTTTTCGATGTTTGTAGCCAACACCGCGGCCTTGGGACCACTGGCCGTTACATCGCCATCCGTCGCGAAATACACCGTCACCTTGACCTTGCCCACCTCCGCCTTGCCCGGATCCTCTTGAGCGCAGAGCCACCCTGGCAGCAGCCACCCGGCCACCCAAGCTAGCAACAGAATCCATGCCCGCCGGGTCATTACAGCGTCTCTGTGATTGAGGGGTTATCCAAGTCCGCGGTGGAGCCGCGACTGCTGCGCAAGCCCACGGTTTCGGACAAATCCAAGGTATCGGGGATAGCATCGACCCCTTCCAGCACAATGACCGTGGCGGCAGCATCCGGGCTGGAAAACCACTCCGCATCCACACCGCGTTCAGGTGTGTAAACCGAGGGTGCCTGCGCGATCATGGCGGGTGGGGTTGGATGGGTTTGTGTGACCCTCTGCGTTACGCCGCCAGCCCGGGTTCCCGCCCAGAACGCCAGCGCCATCCCGGCCATGGCCGTGGCAGGCATCCACCAAGTCCGCCAGGCCCCCCCCCGCTGACGCGTTGTTACCGGTTTTGAGGTGAGCTCAAGGATCGACTTTTCGATCCGGTGGTTGAAAAATTCCGGATAGGGTGGCTCGACCACGGCTGGCAGTGCCGAGGTGAGGGTTGCGCGCCAGTTGCGCAAGTTCTGGCGCCGGGCGAGTAATTCCGCCTTGTCATGGATGGACGCCTCGAAGGTGGCGAGTTCCGCGCCCTGCAATTCATCGTCGAGCCACCGGGATAGGGAGAGGTCATCGGGCATCGTATTCATTTTTGAGCAGGGTTTGGAGTTTTTGGCGGGCGTAAAACAGGCGGCTCATCACGGTGCCAATCGAACTGCCCATCACTTCGGCGATTTCCTTGTAGGCGAGCCCCTGCACATCCTTGAGCAGCACCACTTCGCGGTGCTCCGGTGAAATTTTGGCCAGCGCCGCCTCGATTTTGACCCGTAACTCACCGTGGGCCATAGCGTCAGCCGGGGACTCCCCGGCATCGGGTGCGGTCACCGCCGCCGGATCGATCCGGTTGCGCTCGAAAATCTCATCATTGAACTCGCCCGCACTCTCGAATTTCCGCCGCCGCGACCAATCATAGACGACGTTGTGCGCGATCCGGTAGAGCCAGGTGGAAAACCGCGCCTTTGCCTCAAAGCGCGGCAAAGCCTGCCAGGCCTTGATGAAAACCTCTTGTGCGAGATCCCATGCCTCGGCTTCTTGATGGATCATGTTGCGTATCATGGCGAATATCCTTCCCCGGTGACGGGTGACCAAGATGTCGTAGGACCGCATGTCGCCCGCTTGGGCTCGCGCGACGTGCCGTGCGTCATCGTCTGGAGTTTCCTGTGACTCATCCAGCGCGACCGGACCGACCGACCCTACCGGACGCTTCGACGGGATGTCGCTGGATTTATTCATTATTCGCGGAAAATTGTGCGGGTGCCCGGTGGGATTTTTCCCATTTCCAGGCGCGTCACGCGGTCAAGCTGCCCGATTCGGCCACCTGCGGCAATCCGGAAATGCGGGTGGGTGATGGGTCGGACAGGTCGGACAGGTCGGACAGGTCGGACAGGTCGGACAGGTCGGACAGGTCGGACAGGTCGGACAGGTCGGACAGCGATGGAGTCGTTGTTGCGGGGTGGACAGTTGGCTTTTCCTCCGGTATTTCTGAGTCCGGCATGCCGGATTTTTCCTTGGAAGACGCGATTTACGCCCGTGGGTTTGCGCGGGTGGCCGGGGTGGATGAGGCTGGGCGCGGGCCGCTGGCGGGTCCGGTGGCGGCGGCGGCGGTGATATTGCCGCGCGATTTATTGTGCCCCGGTTTGGACGACTCGAAAAAACTCAGCGCCCGCAAACGCGAGGCGATCTATCATCTTCTGTGCGAGGACCCGCGTGTGGTGTGGTCGGTGGCGCTGGCGACCGCCGCGGAAATCGACGCGCTCAACATTCTGCGGGCGACTCATCTGGCGATGCGGCGGGCCGTGGAAGGATTGAAGGTGGTGCCGGACTATTGCCTGATCGACGGTCTGCCGGTACGCGGGTTTGCGTGGCCACACGATGGCATCGTCAAAGGCGACGGTCGCTCGTGTTCGATCGCGGCGGCCAGCATCATTGCCAAGGTCACCCGCGACCGCCTGCTGCACGATTTGGACGCGGAATTCCCACAATACGGCTTTGCCAAACACCAGGGATATGGCACAAAGCAACATCTTGAAGCGCTTCGGATTCACGGCCCTTGTTGCCAGCATCGTCGCTCGTTTGAGCCCGTCGCTCAACTCCCCTTGCCGTTTGACCGCGCCTGACGGTCAAGCGCGCGACCGCCAGTGGCTCGGCCGCTATGGCGAGCGTGTGGCCGCCGCCTGGTTGCGCGCCCATCGCTGCAGCATCCTGGCCACCAACTTCCGCAACAACCGTCGCGGGCGCCACACGGGGGAAGTGGACATCGTCGCGCGCGACCAGCGTCTGTTGTTGTTTGTGGAGGTGAAAACCCGCCACGAGGGGGCCAAGGTCCGCCCGTTGGATGCGGTCGACAAGGACAAACGACGGCTCATCGAACGCGGTGCCAACGATTGGCTGCGGCAGTTAGGCACGCGCCAACTCCCGTGGCGATTCGATGTGATCGAGGTCTATGTCCAGGATGGCAAGCCGCCGCGCGTCAACCGCGTGCGCGACGCTTTCTAGCCGAGAATCCGGCTTGCCGAAGCGGTCGGGCGCGCGCATGTTTGCGCCGCATCCACATGGCAATTCTATCCGAAGCAATGGCATGGCTGGCGCGGCGTGACGGCAGTGTCGTCGTCGGGCATGGGCCGTTTGCAAGCACGGCGGTGATGCCTGCCAGTGGCACGGCCTTTTACAAACAGGATTTTGCGTTGAACGACCCGCAGCCGTGGAAAATTCCGGCGGTGTGGGAAGTCATCAGTCAGGCGGATTTTGCGGCGCGGCATGCGGGAGCGGCGGTCCCGGTGTGTCATTGGCAAGCGCCTGATGCGGTGCCGTTTTCGGGGGTTTTTCAAGAGGTGATGGCGGCGATTCATGGCGGGTTGTTTGAAAAGACCGTGCCGGTGGTCACCGAGACCGGCAGTTGTGAGAGTCACCCGGGGGCCGGCATTATTGGAGCCATGGCACGGCAGCCCGCGCCACTCTGCTCATACGGGTGGGTCCAAGGCGAGGCGGGCTTTGCTGGCGCCACCCCTGAGTTGCTCATTTCCTTGGACGGGTTGCGTTTGGAAACCATGGCGCTGGCCGGGACCGCCCGGCTTGATGACCGCGAGGTGTTTGCCGTGGACGAAAAGGAAATCCGCGAACACGAATACGTCGCCCAAACGCTGGTTGCCAAACTCACCGACCTGGGCCGCCTCGAACGTCGGCCCCGCGGCATCCTCGACCTCGGCAGCATCGTCCATTTCCTCACCCCCCTCCGCTTGGACCTGCACCAGGCGCAAAGCCCCGACGCCCTCGTCAAGCGCCTTCACCCGACCCCGGCGCTCGGTCCCTTGCCCCGCACCGATGAGACCCTTGCGGTGTTGTTAGGTTGGCGCGACCGCTTGGGTTGTCCGGCGGAGTTTGGCGCGCCCTTCGGTGTCTGGCATGGTGGCCGCTTCGATGCGGTGGTGGCCATCCGCGGTCTTTGGTGGCATGGCAAGCAACTCATTCTGCCTGCCGGGTGCGGGGTGATCGAGGCGAGCCGGTTGGTCAACGAATGGCGCGAGTTGCGGCTCAAGCGCGAAGCGGTCAAGCGGTGTTTGGACTAGTCCGCGCTGGGACCGCATTGTAGCGGCGCTATGCATGGACCGGCGACACCTGTACGGGAAAAGTCGTTGCAGACTGCCGCTACAAGCCGGTGCAGCTACTCAACCCGAACTCCGAAGTTACATTCCAGCAATGGGGAAAGAACACCACGGATTACACAGATTTTATGGATTTTTGGTTTAGATTTTTACACCATTTGCAACTTCGGAGAAGTTGCAAATGGAACCTATTTCAATCCGTGAAATCTGTGTAATCCGTGGTTAATCTATCTAACCACTGTGGTCAAACGTCTGTTTTCAGGCCCAAACTTCAGTTTCCAGTATCCGTTGACGGTGCCTGGTTTTTGATATATTCCTGCACATTGACGGCGTCCTGCTTCTCGTACTCCAGGTGCCGGCTGTAAACTTTCCGATAGATTGCCCCGTCCTCAGGCGTCATGCCTTCGGTCCAGGTGCCGGAATGCGGCAGTGCCAGGTCGATCCAACACGAGAGCTTGTCCAATTCCTCGCGGGTCAGGGTCACCTTGGCGTGGCCCTTATCCAACAGGCTGACCAAAGGGCTGAGCGACGAACCGTGCGAGTAGGGCGGGATCATCACGGGCACCGACCAGCGGCCGATCCAATTCAGATACCTGGATTTTTCCGCGATGATGCCGAGCACTTGTTGGGTGTCATTGGCGGGAGGCGCGGGCCGGTCGGTGGCGATGAGTGCGTGATACGATTGGTTCCAGAACTTGCGCGCCTCACCGTCCCAGACCGGCGTGGCACGCAAGTCGGGCGGGGCGGTCTCTGCGCCCTGGTGGCACCGCACGCACTTGGCCTCCAGAATCGGCTGGATCATTTTGGGGAAACTGAAGCCCTTGCCGGTGATGTCATAAAACGGCTCCAGCGGTTTGATGCCGGCATGCTGGGCCATCGTGGTTGGTTTGTTAGGTGCGGCTTCATTCTTGTCCTCGTGGCAACCGGTGCAACTGAAGACCTCGCCGGGCATCAGGGTGGACCATGAGCGCATGGTCTGCACGAGGTGGCCATTGGCGTCGATGGCCTGGAAATAGACCGGGGTGCGTGCGGGCACCTCGAAGGCGGCCGAGCCGTCGGCATAAACCGGGGTTTCGCCCAGCACGGTTTTGACATCCCATGCGGCCAGATCACTGATGGGGGACGGCCCGTGCTTGCGGCCGATGTCCGTGGCCATGAAATCCAGCGCCACCACCCTGAGTTTCTTCACCGTGCCCCGCGCGATGCCTGTGAGTCCCGGCCCGTGATAGATGTCCTGCAGCGTGTAGGAGCCCGTCGTCTTGCGCCAATCTGTCGGATAGGTTGGTTGTGGTGGCAGCGGGCGGGGAGCCAGCGGCACGGGTTGGTTGCAGGAGATGGCCGGGTCCGCGGCCAAGAGCACGCGTTCCCCTTGGCGGTTCATGAAATAGATGCCGAAGTGTTTGGTGCCGTGGGGCCGGAAGGTCACCAGATAGTTATCCGCATCCAACGGATAGGGATATTGCCATTGGTCGCCGTCCTGGCCGTACTGGTCGATGCGGATATCGCCCCGGGGTTTGTCGACCGGGGCGACCAAGGTCACGCCGCTGGTTTCCTGCCGGCCTAACGAGGGGTCGATAATGGCCAGCTTGCCGCGTTGGGGTGTGTGGTGGCCGGAGAGGATGGCCAGGACCTTGCCGGAATTTGGAATGCCTCTGGCGTGCAGGATGGAGGTGGGAAAATACGAGTTGTTGCCGTAGTACTCGGTCTGGTGGGTGCCGTTGGTGTACATCTGGAACAACGGTTGGGGATAGATCTGGCCACGGTCGTTGTATTCCCAGCGCGTGTAGGTGACAACGCCGCTTGCCGGGTGGACCTGCGGATAGTTGGTGTGCACTTGGTCGAAGCCAACCCGGCGCATTTGTTGGCCGTCCCTGTCCATCACATACATGTTGGACACGCTCACGTGCCAGCAGTCGACGTTCTGGAAGCAGCGTGTGGAGCTGAACATGATATTGCCGTCGGGCAGGTAAATTCCCTCGTAATCGGCGACGCCCTGGCCGGACGTTAATTGCCGCACCGCACGTGTGGCGAAGTCCATCTCATACAAATGGTAGTCATCAGCGCGCGCGGATTTTTTCCAGGCGAAGAGGATGTGCCGGCCGTCATAGGATACATCCGGATCACGGAACACGCCGTTTTCGTCCCGGAGCAGGGTGGTTTCCCTGGCGACAAGGTCGTCCCCCATCTCTAACAAACAGAGGCTGGAGCCGCCAACAAAGTTGAACTCCTTGAACACCCCGCCGGGATTGAGGGCGTCCTCGTCGCTCACGGCCTCCGTGTAGGCGTAATGGGAGCCGAACACATCGAAATGCTTGGTGAAGACGATGCGCCGTAATTTTTCCGCATGGGGTGCCAGCAGCCTGCGATTGGGGGCGTCATCGGCATCCGCAGCGACGGATTTGGCGATGCTGATAAGCAGCACCAGCGCCAACAGTGTGATTGCGTTCCGTCTCATATGCAACGGACGGTCATGGTTGATCGCCCGCCGGGTGCCCTCAGGCGGTGGCTCAGCTTTTCGCTTCTTCCTCGCCGGCGTCCACCGTGATGGTGAGGGTGGCGGTCACCTGCGGATGGACGCGCACGACCACTTCGGTCTTGCCGGATTTTTTCACCGGTTTTTCCAGTTCGATGGCGTGGCGGTCGATGCTGATGCCGGCGGCCTCGAGTTCCTTGTGGATGTCCATGTTGGTGACCGAGCCAAAGGCCTTGCCGCCTTGGCCGGTGGACAGGGTGAACTTCGGCTTGAGCTTGGAAATCCGGGTGGCGAGTTCTTGGGCGACGGACAATTCCTCGGCTTCGCGGCGGGCACGGGACACTTTGAGGGCTTCCACATGGCGCAAATTGGCACGACTCGCTTCATACGCCTTGCCCTGCGGGATAAGGAAATTGCGGGCATAGCCGGCACGGACTTTGACGACATCGGCTTCCATGCCGAGGCCTTCGATTTTTTCTTTGAGGATGACTTGTGCGTTGGCCATAGGGGTAAGATGGATGGGGTGGGGGGGCGGTTTAGGCAGTCCGGCGGTCCCGGTCAAGAAGAATGCTGCCAGTTTTTCTCACAAATTTTGCGTGGCTCCGGAAATCAGCGCTGCATTTCGCTCAGGGGTTTCTTCAAATATTCCGCGTCGCGCAGCTTTCGCAGGTATTCGAGGTAGCGCCGCTGGGTGTCCAGATCGGCATTGTCGGGTGGGCGTTGGCCGGGATTGAGCGGCGGGGCGGCTGCTGCTGGGGAGGAGGAGTTGCCGTATTTTTTCCATGGGCCATAGGGGACTTGGGGCGCCTCGACAAACCTCCAGTGGACTTTTTTGCCGGGTTCCATGGCCAAATAGTCCCTCACGGCAGGGGAAATATCAATTCCGGCGGAATTGTTTTGCGTCGTCTGCGGTCGTTTGCTGCCGAACACATACTCCCAATCGTCGGTCACCCAGGGGCCGCAATCCTCCCACTGGGCGTAGCAACTGCGGCGGCCATTGTAGATTTGCAGCCAGCGGCCTTTGCACACGGTTTCGCCGGGTTCCGGACGCAGCCGCCCGAACCATGGGATGACCCGCGCCGCCTCGGCCTTGTGCTGATGCCCGCTGGTCACGTCGTTATACGGCAAGGCCACGTAAAACGGATTGAGCTTGGGCACAAACGCCTTGGGCCGGAACTCCCCCGTCGTGAAGTTGGCAATGCGCTTGTCCGGTTCCGGATCGTCATAGCCGCCGAAGTTGGCCATCCAGTTCTGGTCCCACGAGGATTTGTTGTTAGGCACGGGGTTGCGGTCCGTCGCTTGCTCGCCGATCCAAAACATGGTGGTTGTCACGTGCAGGCGCCACGGGTAAAGCGCCCCCGAGGTTGGTGCCACCGGGCGTTCCCACGCGCTCGGGGCCGTGGGCCGGCTGCCGGTGGGTACCACCACTCGTGGCACAGCCTCCTGCGGGCGGCCCGGACTCTGGGCGTAGACATCCCCCGCCGTGATCACCAATGACAGCACGAACATGGGAAAGCGAAAACCCTGGGACATCAAGAATGGCATCTGCAACGGCGCGGAATCAGCTCAATTGGTGGGCCACTATCGCCCGTCCCCAGCTGCGTGCAAGCAAAACCTGCCGTCGCGCGGATTCCGCCCCGTGAGGCCATTTGGGAATTGTCAGCAAGGGGGAGAGGTCCCTGCATGCACGGACAATCTTTTTTTCGCCACTTGTCATTTGGCTGGGCTCTGCTAGTCGTGTGTTTCATTTTCACCATGTCCCCATTTTACGTTATCGGCCACAAGAACCCGGATACGGATGCGATTTGTTCGGCGATCGGGCATGCCGCCTTGCTGCGTGCCACCGGCGAGGAGCCCAATGCCATTGCCGCGCGCTGCGGCGAGGTATCCCAGCGCACGGCGTGGGTGTTGGAACGTGCCGCCATGGCCGAGCCTCCACTGATCACCGATGTGCGCACCACCGCCGGCATGATTTGTCACCCGCAAGTCATCAAGGTCAGTGTGTCGGACACCTTTCTAACGGCGTACCGGCGCATGCTGGCCGCCCAGATCCGCTGTGTGCCAGTGGAGGACGAGCAAGGTGACTTGTGCGGCATCCTGCGGTATTTCGATTTGCTCAAACTGTTGCTGCCGGAAGATACCGAAGGCATCAACGTGCGGACCGTGCATGTTTCCTTGGCGAAGCTCGCCGACACCCTGCAGGCCCAGAGTTTGGGGGCCACCTTTCCCTCCCCGGAGTTTGAGGAAGACCTCATCCTGCTCGTCGGGGCCTCTTCGCAAGCCACGGTGGAAAAGCGTCTGAAGCTCGCGGTCCAGGAAGGCAACGTCGGGCAATTCCTCGTCATCTGCGGGGATCGTCCCATTGTGCAGCGGCATGCCATTGACCGCGGGGTGCGCGCCCTTCTCGTCACCGGGGAGAATCCGGTGTCCGGGGAAATTCTCGCCCTTGCCGCGCGCAAAGGGGTGGTGCTGTTGCGTTGTCATCAGGATACCGCCAGCGCCTCCACTTTGATCCGCTGCTCGCGCACCGTGCGGCACGTCATGCAGTCAACATTCGAGACGGTGGGCCCGGCCGAGCCGGTGTCCCGTCTGCGCAAACGGATGGCCTCCATCAATCAGGATTTGTTCCCGGTGATGGACCCTGCCAGCGGCAAAATGGTCGGGGTGTTGACCAAATCCGATTTTGTGGATCCGTTGCGGGTGCGTTTGGCACTGGTGGATCATAACGAATACGCGCAGGCCGTCACCGGGATTGAGGAGGCGGAAATCACAGAAGTGATCGACCACCACCGCTTGGCCGGGGATCTTGTTTCGCGCGAGCCCATCCGCTATCTCAATGAGCCGGTCGGTTCCACATCCACCTTGGTGGCGCGCAAATACTTGTATCGTCAAGTGGCGCCCGAGGTTGGGGTGGCCATATGCCTGTGTGCCGGCATCATCTCGGACACGCTGTGCTTGTCGTCGCCGACCACCACCGCGCTGGACCGTGAAATGTTGGCTTGGTTGGCGGGCCCCGCCGGGATTGAACCGCAACAATTTGGAGCGGAGTTTTTCGGGGTCGGGTCGCTGATAGTCACCGGGGCGCCGGAGGAAATTCTCAATGCGGACCGCAAGGGGTTCACCGAGGGAGGGTTTCAGGTGAGCATTTCCCAGGTTGAAGAGTTGGGCTTGCACGGGTTTGCGGCACGGCGGCAGGAACTCGAAGCCGCCCTGCGCCAGTTGGTGGTCGAGCAACATTATGATCTGGCGGTGCTCGCCGTGACCGACATCGTGGGCCATCACAGTCTGGTCCTCGCCATCGGGCAGGAGGCGATCCTATCCAAAATGCCCTTCGAGCGCCTCGATGAGACCTTGTTTGATGCGCCCGGCGTGGTGAGCCGCAAAAAACAACTCTTCCCCGCTGTCTGCGACGCCTTGCACCACGCAAAGTGACCCCTGCAATCGGTGGTTTTCATCTTCCATTATAGGTTCATCCCCACCCCCATCAATATGTTAGAATTCTATACGGCCAGCACCCGTATGGTCAACTCGCGGAATGCCATATCCGAGTGCATGGAAGCCGCGCTTGGCGCGGACAAGGCCTGCGATCTGGTCATCGTCAATGCGACCATTGGTCACGATTACCAGGCGCTCATCGACAGGGTGCGCGAAGTGGCGCCGGCGGCCCGGGTGGTTGGTGCCTCATGCTGTGGCATTGTCGGGCGTGAGGGCGTGAGCGAGTCGATGAAAGATGTGGCCATCATGGCGGTGCGCGGCAAAGAGTTGGCGGTGGCACACGTCGATGGCATCAACGGCCGCAACGCCTACGCCAAGGCGGTGGAGTTGGGGCGGCAACTGCAAGCGGCGCAACCGGGCATCAACATGATCTGTTTTCTCGCGTCCGGCATCGATATTGCCAATGACCGCTGCATCGCGGGGTTGGAGTCGGTGTTTGGGTCGGAGGTCACGATTTTCGGGGCCACGTCATCGGACAACATGCGTGGCGTGGTGAGCTATCAGATGGTGGATGACCGGGTGTTTGAGCATGCGGCATGGGCGGTTGGCTTTGCCGATCCCACGTTGTATGTGGACACCCAGGCGACGCATGGCTTTCTCGCCGTGGGCGAACCGCTGACGGTTACCCAAGCGGAGGGCACACGCCTCATTGAACTGGATGGCCAGCCCGCCTGGCAGGCCTATACGGCGCGGCTTGGCTTGGATGCCACCACAGCCACCTGTGGTGAGACGATCCCAATCGGCGCGCTCGCCGAACAATTGCCGGACGCACTGGCCACGGAGTATGGCAATGCCCACATCCTGCGCGTGGTGACCCGCCATGATGCCGACGGCACGATGCACTATCCCGTGGAGATTGAGGCCGGCACCCGGTTGTGGCTCACGGTGCGGGATGAGGCGCGAATTTTCTCCGACATGGATCGCATGGTGGAGCAAATGGTGGCGCGTGCGGGGACCCGCAAGCCGGTGGCGGTGTTGCATGCCGACTGTTTGGCGCGCGGGCGGTTTTTGTTCAATCGGGTGATGAAGGAAGAGTTGGTGAGCCGCATGCAATTTCCGCTCAGCACCGATGGGCTGCCGCCGCCGTGGCTGGGCATGTATGGGTTTGGCGAATTCGCCCGGTTGGGCGGCGCGAATACCTATCACAATTACACCACCGCCCTCTACGCCATCTACCGGAAGTAGGGGGCATGGAACATTCAACCCTAGCACCAAGTCCATTTTCCTTTCAAGGGTTACACCGAGCCGTCAGACGTCCGGTGCCCGGGGCAGCCATTTTTCCAAGGCGGTGGTTAGGGTGAGGGGCGTCACCGGCTTGGAGATGTAGTCATTCATGCCGGCATCCAGGCACAGTTGTTGATCGCCCTGCATGGCATTGGCGGTCATGGCAATGATGGGGATGCGCGGGTTGAGGGCGATGGATTGCGGCGCGCGAATCAAGCGCGTGGCTTGCAGGCCGTCCATCACGGGCATCTGCAAGTCCATCAACACCAGGTCGTAGGGGTGGGTGCTGAGGGCGTCAACGGCTTGCGCGCCGGTGACCACCACGTCCACATGCAGCTCATAGGGCTTCAATAACCCGAGGGCCACCTTTTGGTTGATCAGGTTGTCTTCGGCCAGCAGGACGCGCCGACCGTGCCATTGCCGCCGTTGGAGCCGAGGGGTGGGCGCCGCGGGTTCCGTCGGGGCATGCAGGCAGGCCGCGAAACAGGCGGTGAACCAAAACTCCGAGCCTTGGCCGACCCCGCTCGAGACGCCAATGTCGCCGTCCATGAGTTGGACGAGTTGTTTGGAGATGGCCAAGCCGAGGCCGGTGCCACCGAACTGGCGGGCGGTGAACGCGTCCACTTGGCTGAATTTCTGAAATAACAACGCCTGCTTGGCCGCCGGGATGCCGATGCCCGTGTCGCGCACCACAAAGCGCAGCACGCTGGCGGTGGCGGTGATCGAGACCGGGTTCACCTCCACGGTGACATTGCCGTCTGGTGTGAACTTCACCGCATTGCCGACGAGGTTGAGCAGAATCTGGCGCAGGCGGCCGGGGTCACCGTTGAGATGAAGCGGCACGTCCGGCGCGATGAGGCAATGGAAGGCGAGATTTTTTTCCTGCACCTGCGGGGCGAGCAACACCGCGAAATTGTCGAGCAGAGTCGCGAGGTTGAAATCGAGGCTTTCCAAGTCAAGTTTGCCGGCTTCGATTTTGGAGAGATCGAGGATGTCGTTGATGAGGCTCAGGAGGGATTCGCCGCTGGCGCGGACGATCTCGACGCATTGGCGCTGATCGGAGTTGAGAGGGGTCTCCAAGAGTTGCTCGGCCATGCCGATGACGCCGTTCATGGGGGTGCGGATTTCATGGCTCATGTTGGCCAGAAACAACGACTTCGCCTCATTCGCTTGTTCGGCCAGTTGCTTGGTTTTGAGCAACTCCGCCTCGACCTGCTTGCGTTGGGTGATGTCGCGCAGGATGCCCACGGCATGCCAGGCACCGTTGAGGTGGATGGTCGAGAGGGCGAGTTGCACGGAGATTTCCTGACCATCTTTGCGCAGGGCCTCCAAGTCGAGGGTCTTGCCCACTGCCGCCCCCTGTCCGCTTTGCTGAAACAATGGAAAGGCGGCGTGATGGGCGTCGAGGAAGCGCAGCGGTACGATCAAGGCGTGGAGGTGCTGGCCGATGGCCTCGGCGCCCGTGTAGCCGAGGATGCGCTCGGCGGCAGGATTCCAATAGGTGATGTAGCCATGTGGATCCATCATGACGATGGCGTCGTAGGCGGAGTCGGTGATGGCCCGCAGGCGGGATTCGCTTTCCCGCAGTTCGTGGGTGCGCGTGGCCACCAGATGTTCCAATTTTGCGCGTCGCCGGAGCAGAAAGTGTAGCTTGACGGCGAGCGCGGCGGTGAGGGTGAGGCCGGTGAGAGTGGTCCACCAAGTGGCATGCGCCGGGTACAAGCGGAGGAATGTGGGTCCGGCGTGCGCGGTCACGGCAAAGGCATTGCCAAAGGAGAAGACCGGGCGCATGGCGGAGATTCCCGTGTGCGGGCGGTTGGTGTCATCCCAATCCGTGGCGAGCGTCTCCGGGGCGGCGTCCTGGCGCAGGAGCGAGAGTTCCAGGAGTGCCGAAGTGTCTGAAGTCGCGTTGTGGAGCAGGGTTTCCATGTGCAACACCGCTATGGCGTAGCCGCGCAAGTGCCGCGCTTGTCCGTCGTCGAAAACGGGCCGGCAGATCAACACCCCCTTCTGATGCTCGGCTTTCTGGACCAAGGTGACGGGGTCGGTGCCGGTGGTCAGGCCGCTGCGCGCGGCGGCTTCGAGTGCCACGCGGCGCAGTGGGTCCGAGCCGAGGTCGTAACCGAGAACGGAGGTATTGCCAGCCTCAGGGGCCACCTGCATGACAGGATAGTAGATCTGGCGGCCGGTGGCTGGCTCGCGCCGGCCTTGCGCGTCCACTTGCCAGATGGCAAAGTCCTTGCAGCCTGCGGTCCGGGCTTGCGCTTCGAAGCCGGATTGGTCGGCCGCAGGCACGGCCGGGACCCACTCCCATGCTTGGACCACCGGGTTTTGCGCCAGATTGGCGGTGAAATGTTGGAACTCCCCGGGGGTGATTTCCTCGTCGCTTTCGTAAAAGCGTGCCAAACTTTCCAGTTCCGTGCGGTAGATACCTTGCAGCGTGACGGCAATCGATTCGGTCCGGCTGGCCGCCAGTTGCGCAAACGCCTGATGACGGTCGTGAGTTTCACGTTGGTGAACCATCCAGGAGGCACTGCCGGTGAGAATCAGGCCCACCGTGGTGGCCACCGCCGGTTCGAGGTGCGACAGCCAGCGCGGCGGTGTGCCGCAGCGCTGGGAGTGCCGGGCCAACAGTGCCGTGCCAAGCAGCAGCACCGCGGCCAGCGCCAGAGTGAACAGTGTGGGTGGCACCGCGGCCAGAACCAGCGTCCGGTTCCAGTCGCTGGCGTCGATGTCCATGCCCAGCACGGCGAGGACGGTGTCGGTGCCTTTGTGTGACCCGGCGCGCAGACTCAGGTTGTCGGCGGATTCAATCTGCGTCTTGGCATCGTGCGCCTTGTCGGTTGACATCGCATGCGGATCACGGAGCGGGAAAAGTCCTGTGACCCATGAGCCCCAGCGGTCGGTGTAAGGTCCTTCGGTGGTGGCCGTTTGGGTGGTGAAGACGCGGTGGCAGCCTGCCGGAGCCTCTTCATAGATCTGCCCCGGCGGGGAATAGTCCTTGGAGCTGGGATCCTCGCTATCCACAAGGAAGTGCACCGCGCCAGAGAGCTTGCGGTCTAGCAGATAGATAAAGCGGCACTGGGGGATGGTCGTGCGGGCGGTGGCGAGTTGCGCCTTGAGCCGCAGGTATTCGGGATGCTGCAGGTCATCCGCCGTACCCGCGAGCGAGCGGACGCTCTCGACGTTGACCGCCTGCGCCAGCCATTGGGTTTGGCGCAGCAGTTCGGCGCGCATTTCGCGGTCGGCGCGGGTTACGGTGTACCAGATCAACAGGGAGCCCACGCTGAGGATGGCCAGCAGCAGTGCCGTGGTGCGCTTGAACTTGTGAAAAAAGGGGTTCATCCCGAAGTGGGTGTTAGGAGGGGTGAATGAACGGCGAGGCAGGGAGTTTGCCCATGGGATGGGCTTGATGCCGGTGTGTTTGTTAGATAGGGTTGTGGCAAGGTTGGCTGAGATGCGGCAACGCGTGGTTGCTTGTCATTTGTGACTATGGATGGGAAGTCCGTTGAGGAAATTGCCGAGATTGTCCTGGAGGGCGATCAACCCCGAGGTTGTCACCAAGCCCCAGCCGACGAGTAATAGCAGCGACTCCAGTATGAAAAACCGCAGACCGCTTCCGAGATGGGCCATGCAGGCCATGCTGAGCCCGCCTAACAAGACCACTGTTCCAACCCAGAGCGGTATATAGGACCACAACACCAAATCCCTCAACCCGATGGGATAGCCGCCGGCATGGGTCCAGAACACGGGGTTTTCGCGCAATACCGCAAACCCAACCAGCAAGACCCCGCAGCCGTGGGCAAGGAAGGTGGCGGCTAGCATGCCACAGCCGACCAAGAGGGATGGGGAGCCTTGCCTGAAGTCTGGATCATGCGTCATGGTGTGCGAGGCGCTTGCAGCGTTGCCTGAAAATCCACTCTATGACATGCCGTGTGGGCTGCAACCCTTTTCCCGACCCTTTTCCCGACCCTTTTCCCGACCCTTTGAATTTCGGGCGGGCCTTGCAAGGGGGCTCAGGGGACGATTAGCACGCGGTCGCCGACGCGGGCGATGGAGAAGAGTTGGGAGGCTTTGTCGGCGGGCACGCGGATGCAACCGTGTGAGGCGGGGTAGCCGGGAACGTATCCCTGATGGAGGCCGAAGTCACTGCAACTGAGGCGCAGGAAATAGGGCATGCTGGCGTGATAGATCGTGGACGTCCACTCGCGGTTTTTTTCGGTGATGACAAAATCCCCGGTGCGGGTGCTAAAGCCCTGGCGCCCCGTGGAAACCTTGGTGTTGAATATCTCGGCGCCGGCCAAGTCGTACATGCGCGCACGTTGTTCGGAGAGACTGATGACAATGCGGCGTTCCTCGCGCTCCGGATCCTGCCCCAACAAGGCTCGCAACATTTTCACATCCTCGCGCTGTGCCGCAAAATTCAGCGGCCCCATTTGGCTGAGGCGGGTCCAGACGTTTTTTTTGGCGCCTGCGGCCAGCAGATGCACGGCGGATTGGGGCACCCCTGAATCCGCCGCGAGCATCAGCGGGGTGAGGTTGCGATCCATGCGCAGTTCCCATTGCATGACGCCGGGACGGACTTGCCGGATGAACGCCGGACTCACCGGATAACGGAACGCGGTGTTGGGGCTGGCACCGGAATCCAACAAAAGTTTAACGGTCCGGTGGCAGCCGGTGGCGAGGGCCAGGTGCAAGGGCGCCTGGCCCTCGGCAAGGCGGCCGCGGGTGTCCGCACCGTGGGTTACCAGGGCGGCGGCCAGCCCGTCGTTGCTGCTGCGAAGGGCCGCACCTAACGGGGAGTCGAGGGTTGGCAGGCGCTTGGACTCGGGTGCCACCCCGCAGGCCAGCAGCAGTCTTGCCATGCCGCTGTCCCCGCGCACGCATGCCGCATGGAGCGCGTCGCCGGCGGGCTGACCATAATCTAACAATAATTTGACAATCGCGCCGCGGCCCTTGGCAGCCGCGCCTTCCACCGGCAGGCGGCCGCTGGCGTCGCGCGCGCCCGGTCTGACCCGGTAACTCAGGAGCCAGCCGAGAAGGTTGGGGTCATTTGCGGCAAGCGCTTCGTCGAGTGGCGTCATGCCCGCGGCATTTGGCCGGTTGAAATCCGCCTTGGCACGCGCCAGTATGTGCATGCCCTCGGTCCAGCGGTTGCGGATGGCGGCGTGCACCGCCGTGGTGTGGGATTTGCCGGGCAGGTTGGGATCGGCCCCGCTCTCTAACAAGCGGCCAAGCATGCCGGTGTCGCGTGCGGCGATCACCCGCTCCAGCGGCGTGACCCCGGCGGGACTTGCCAGATTCGGGTTGGCCCCGTTCTTGAGCAGTTGATCTAACAATCCGGCGGCGCGCGCGGCGATGACCTGCGCGAGCGGCGTGACTCCGGCGGGGTTGGGCCGGTTCGGGTTGGCCCCGCTTTTCAACAACCGGTCTAACAATCCGGCGTCGCGCGCGGCGATCACCTGCTCGAGCGGCGTGACTCCGGCGGGGTTGGGCCGGTTCGGGTTGGCCCCGCATTTCAACAGCCGGTCTAACATGTTTGGGTCGCGCGCGCTGATGGCTTGCTCGAGCGGTGTGACCCCGGCGGGATTTGCCAGATTCGGGTCGGCCCCGGATTTCAGCAACACGTCCAGCAAGTCCGGGTCGCGTGCGCGGAGCGCCTGCTCGAGCGGCGTGAGGCCGGCGGGACTTGGCAGATTCGGGTCGGCCCCGCCGGCGATGAGTCGTGGCACGGCATCCCGCCAACCGCGCCGGAGCGCGAACTGCAGGGTGCTTTCCCCGTGGGCATCGACCGCGCCCGGGTCGGCCCCGAGGGCAATGAGCGAATCGACGAGGTCGCGGCGGCCGCAATCCATGGCGATGTGCAGCAGGGGATTGCCTTGCCGGTCCTTGAGGTGGGGGTCCGCTCCGGCCTGCATCATCAGGCGGACCAGCGCGAGTTGGCCGTGGCGGATCGTCCATGGCAGAATGGTTTCGCCATCGGGCATGCGCCCGTCCGCCTTGGCGCCATGTGTTAGGAGCAGGGCCACCAGGGTGGGTTGGTCTTGAGCCACGGCCACACCCAGGATGCTGACTTCATCGGTCGTGGTGGCGTTGACGTTGGCCTGACCCTCGATCAGGCACCGCGCCAACTGTGCTTGGCGGTTGTCAACGGCGATGCGCAGCGGGGTGCGGCCGCGTGCATCGCGTTGTTCGGTAAAGACGCCGGCATCCACCAGCAGGCCGGTGAGTCGGGCGTCATTGCGCAGCAGCGCCTGCACCAGGGAATGGCCGGAAATTTCCACGCCCTCTTTGCTTAGTTCGCGCAATGCGTGTTTCTGCGGCGTGTCGCAGGACACCAGCAGCAGCGCGCCTGCCAGCAGCAGGCCGCCGTGTGAGAGACTGGAAAATCCGCCATGCATCATGGATGCCAGCAAACATAGGGGAAAACGCCGGGCACGCAAGCTCGCGGTGGATGGCTTATTTCAAGCGGATGAGGTTCATCTCCTTGATCGACGTGCGATCCCTGAGCATAAGCTCCGGCCATTTTTGCTTGAAGGCTTGCTTCATTTTGACCACGCCGGTGATTTGGATGCGCTTGCCGAGCAGCGGCTTGAGCGCCTGCTCGGACAGGTCCGGCGGCAATTGCCGGGTCATGAAAACCCCCCGCACATCCTGCATCGAGCCGCTATCGACAAACTCCAAAAACAGCGTCTTGCCGGAGTCCGAGGTCCTGACGTTTTGCAACACCCCTTCGACGGTCACCTCCTGGTTTTTCAAATCCAGGAGCAGCGGGCTGTCCCTCACTTGATAGACCCGCTGGCCGGTGGCGGTGACCGTGCTTTCCGCCGCTGGCAAAGGCGCCGCGGGCGGGGGCTTTGCCAGCGGCTTGGTGGGTGCGGCGGCCACCGGTCGCGCCTTGCGGGGGTGGGGCGGGTGTTGGGACACCCACCATCCCGCGCCCACGAGCGCCACCGCCAACAGCATGCCTAACGGAAGCAGCCAGGTGGATTTGCGCTTGGCGGGAGGACGCTTTAAAATGACGGGCTGGCGGGGTGCGGGCCCGCTTGCCAGCACCGGTTCGGTGGCGGGCTCTTGCATGAAGGCGGCGAGGCTTTCGCGCACTTGGGACAAGGTGAGGGTTTTCGTGTTGGCCCGCAACCATCTCACCCATCCGCCCAGACCCTCGCCTGCTTGATCGGGCACGCGTTTGCCGCGCCAGCCGAGCAAGTCCTCGGCGAGTTCGGCCAGTGAGCGGAGGCTGCGTTTGGAGATATCCGCGCCCAGCCATTTCATGGGGGAAATGCCAAACGAAACCCCGCCGCCGGAGATCTCGTCTTCGAGGATGATCATGGCGGGTTCGGTATCCACCCACACCGCCTCTTCTCCCAGCGCCTGCGACAGGGCGGTGGAGATTTCCAGCGCCTTGTCGAGGACGGCGATGGCTCCCGCAGGGGTGAAAATCGAGTGTTCGAGCAGGGCACCCAAGGTCTCCCCTTCAAGCCATTCGATGGCCAGAAAGGGCATGCCGTCGACCGGGTCACAGCCCCCTGCCAATACCGCCCGCAATCCCGGATGATGCAGTTCGGCGAGTTGGGCCACCGCGCTGGCATAACGCTCGCATTCCTCATTGAAGAAGCCGCCGCCATTGGCGCCGAAGGGAAAAAACCGGCTCAGCAGCACGATCTTGCCGTTGGCCACATCGAGGGCATGAAACGTGATCCCATACAGATCCTGGGCGACAATGTCTTGAATCTCAAACCGTTGGCTCAACACCGGGGATCATACACAAGCGTCCCCCCCCGCCAAGCGGCGATCCACGGGATTGGGAAAAAATCACAGCGCTGGCAGCGGCACCCACGCGCTGGGCGTAAACCGCTCCGGCCGGTGGAAATCCGCATCCCCGCCGCCCAGCGGCGTGGCTGTCAGGAATCTTTGATGGGGCGTGCCGAGGATGAAGGTCACGTTGGCCCGCGTCGTGGGACCAAAATCCAGCCGGGCCCGCAACAACTCCAAGGGCAGTACCAACGCCGCCACCCACGATCCGTCAGCCGCCAATTCCGCGTGGGTCGTCACCTCCGGCATGGCGGCATCGGCCTCCGCCGCACGCACCCTGGGTCCGGTGAATTCGCCGCTCCACCAGGCCCCGTTAGGTGCCAGGTTGAATTCAAAATATCGCCCGTTGCGGGGGTTGGCCAAAAACAATTCCGCCACATCATGCCGCCACAATTCCGCTTGAAACATCCCGGGGCGCGCTTGCGGGTGGAGTTGTGCCGGGCGCCGGTGGCTCGCCACCAACCACAGCCGTTGTGGATCCATAACCAGCGCAAAACCGGGTGCCGGCTCGACCCGCGCGCCATGCCAATCCGTTTCCAATCCGAACAAGGGCACATCCAGTTCACCCCACGCCAGGGGCCGCTCACTTTCAAAAAGGGTCATGCCCCTGCCTGACAAATTTTCCCGGCCCTGTCCAGTGCCGATCCCGATGGAGGTGCCTTCGTGCGCGTTCTCCAACGTAGCTCTCGGGCTTCAGCCCGTCCTAACGTAGCTCCCGGGCTTCAGCCCGTCCGCACCTGAGCCGTCAATGCGCGCGTTCTCCAACGTAGCTCGGGCTTCAGCCCGTCCGCACCTGAGCCGTCAATGCGCGCGTTCTCCAACGTAGCTCGGGCTTCAGCCCGTCCGCACCTGAGCCGCCAATGCGCCGGTGAGTGGCCAAATGATCGAAACGCGTGTTACCTATGTTCTGACTGCGCCGTTCTGACTGCGCCAGCAGTCCAAATACAAACATCAAACATCGAACATTCAACGCCGAACATCGAACCAAAGAACGCTAACGGCCGGAGTGGAACTCCTCTTCTCTTCGGTTCAACGTTCAATGTTCAGCGTTGGATGTTCGATGTTCGCCTTCCCTCTTTCCAACCCAAGGACTCCTCAGTGTGACAGCGGTCCTCCTCACCCTGCCTTCACCAGTGCCGCCGCGTAGAACCCGTCATAGCCGGTGGCCGCCGGCGACACCGGTCGTTCTTCTAACAAAGCAAAGCCGCCGCTTTCCAACAACCTGTCCAGCTGCGCCCGGTTTTCCGACGGCAGGATCGAGCAGGTCGCATAGACCAGGCGCCCGCCCGGCTTGAGCATCGCCGGATACTTGTCTAACAAACCAGTCTGGATCCCGCGCAAGCGCTCAAGCTGGGCGGGTCTGAGGCGCCATTTGAGGTCGGGTTGGCGCTTCAGGGTGCCGAGGCCGGAGCAGGGCGCGTCGATCAGCAGGCGGTCGGCCACCCCGGCAAAGTCCGCGGTGGTGGCGGCGGTGATCGGCTTGGATTTGACGCAGGTGGCCCCGGCGCGCTTCGCACGGCGCTCGAGTTCGACGAGTTTTCTGGCATCGACATCCATGCCGAAGACGCGGCCGTCGTTGCCCATCAGGGCGGCCAGATGCAGCGACTTGCCGCCCGCGCCGGAGCAGGCGTCGATGATGCGCTCGCCGGGTTGTGGATCTAACAAAGCAGCGATCTGTTGGGAGCCGGCATCCTGGATTTCCACCCGGCCATCGAGGCGCATGGCTTTGGGCAGGGGTTTGCCGGTGGCCAGCACCAG
>CAIKDP010000461.1 GCA_903826205.1 Akkermansiaceae bacterium | reverse complement strand
GGTCAAACGCCACTTTCACCTTGCCACCCCTCCCAATACCCATCAAACAAATCCCCATCCGAAGTGGTGCACTTTGAAGTGATCACAGATGGTGCATTTTGAAGTGACCGGTGACAGCACGCCGCAAGGGTAAAGCCAGCTACTACCAGTATGGGAAACCATCTTTGAATTTTCATACGATTATGTTTTGGGTCAGTCCCCGCGGATTCACATGTTAGGGAGTTTGGTTATGGTTTGGGCCTGCCTTAAGACAAAGCCACAGACAAATAGTAGAAATAGCTGTTACGTGACGGGGCACGGGTGAGTCACGACGGCCGCAAGGAAGTGACCGCTCAGACCGCGTACTCCGCCCACGAGGATGTTGTCTCCCAGACGCGGACGCGCCGCAGGCGCACGCCGGCCGCCACGCGGTAGCGGCTGTCGGTGTGGCGGGCGTAGTCGGCGAGCGCTTGTTGCGCGTGGTCGAAGATGGTTCTGGCCATGAGTTCGGTGGTCGGGTCCTGGTTATCGAAGCCGATCACGCGCGCGCCGTAGCGGGCCTTGAAATCCTGATAGGCCGGGTCCGCGGTGTTCATGCACAAGGCATGATCGAAGCCCTCCAACCACTCGCCCACCACATCCCTGATGATCTTGAAATCACAAACCATCTGGTTCTCGTCCAACTCGTCGGCCTCCAGCACAAACTCGACCTTGCGGGTGTGGCCGTGCGGGAACCGGCACTTGTCGGGGTGCTTGGCAAGCATGTGGCCGTTTTCGATTTCGATGGCTTTGCAAATGCGATAGGACATGGCTTGATGGTATGTTGGATAAAGGGATCAGGTTCCCCTGGTGTTGCCGAAGAGCCCGATCTGCAGCCGGTGGCAATAACGATAGCCATGTTGCTTGCAGGCCGCCACCACAAAGTCGCGCCGCGCCGCCAGCACCTCGTCGGCAACCCCCTCCGGCATCAGCAGGATTGTTTCCGCGGGCACATCACACCCCAAAGTTTCCAACAATTGTTGGATTTCCCCGATCTGGGCATTTTCGGACACCACGAACTTGAGTTGATAGGGATAGGCGCGCAGCCACTCGCGGAGGACTGCCGGCTGCAGGCGCGCCTGCTCATGCCGCGCGACCCAGGCCGCGCCCGCGGTGTCCGCCGGCGGGGTGGAATTGGCCAGCTTCGGGCTGAGGGAGGCGAGGTCGCAGCAAATCCCGTCCGGCGCGAGGGTGCCGGCGGTTTCGATGGTCACGTGCAGTCCCAGTTCCGTTAGCCTGGCCGCCAGCTCGTGGATCCCGCGTGCCAGCAGCGGCTCGCCGCCTGTTAGAACGACATGCCGGCACTTGAATTCCGCCACCCGTGCGACCACTTCCTCCACGCTCATGTCCCCGCCGTCCGGCTGCCATGAGGCGTAAGGCGTGTCGCACCACGAGCAGCGGAGATTGCAGCCGCTGGTGCGCACGAAGACACTGGGCATGCCGGTCAGCACGCCCTCGCCTTGGATCGAATGAAATATCTCGCAGATCAGCATGGGGTTGTTTTCCCGGCGGGATCCGGCGGCAGCGGCGGGGTTTGCTCGTAGGCGGTGGGGTCCGGCAAGCCGGCTAACAAGAATGCCTCGCGCCGCTCGACACAGGTGCCACAGACCCCGCAATGGGTCGGGCCGCCCTTGTAACACGACCAGGTCTCCGCATAATCGATGCCCAACTCCGCGCCGAGCCGGGCGATTCCCGCCTTGTCCATGTCGATGAACGGCCGCAGCAGCTGGATGTTGGCGTAGGTGCCCGCGCCCATGGCGTCGGCCATCGCGCGCATGAACGGCTCCCGGCAATCCGGATAGATCGCGTGGTCCCCGGAGTGCGCGGCAATCACCAAGGCCTCCGCGCCGATGCTTTCGGCATAGCCGGCGGCGATGGCGAGCATGATGCCATTGCGGAAGGGCACCACGGTTTGTTGCATGTTAGATTCCGCGTAATGCCCATCGGGAATGGCGCCGCCGGACAGCAACAAGGCGGAATTGAACAGTTGATTGATGAAGTCCAGTGTCACCACCTCATGCCGCACGCCGCTGCGGCGGGCATGCAGCCGTGCAAAGCCCAGCTCGCGGGCGTTGTGTTTCGCGCCGTAATCGAACGACACCGCGGCCACCACCTCGTGCCGGCGCAGGATGTCATGAAAGACCGTCACCGAATCCATCCCGCCGCTCAGCAGCACACATGTTTTCATGGTCAGGCGCTGAGGGAATCCGGATAGGTGGCCTCTGTGGTCAGTTGAATTCCACCCCGCGGCGCGAACTCGCCGCGCACGACCATTTCCACCGGCTGCAAGGCCTGCACCAAGTCATCGAGGATGCGGTTGACGATTTCCTCGTTGAACGCCGGTTGGTTGCGAAACGATGCCAGATAGAATTTCAGGCTCTTGGTTTCCACGCAGCACGCGCCCGGCACGTAGCGGATCACCAGCCGCGCGCTGTCCGGCTGCCCGGTCACCGGACACAGCGAGGAAAACTCCGGACAATTCAGCGTGATCCAATAGCGCCGACCCACCCGCTGGTTGGCAAACGTTTCCAGGCGCGCCTCATCCGGACTGGCCGGCAGCCGGCTGTCTGGCTTTCCAAGCAACGACAAATTTTGCAAATCCTCGCGGTCAGGCATGCCCGGAGTCTGCAAAACCCCGCCGGCCAGGTCGATTCCTTTTTCCAGTTAAGGAGCGACGACATTCCTGTCGTCGTGCGGAAGGCTTGCCCATGCACAGGGCCTTCGGCGCGCACTCATGCACCATTCTTACGCCACCACCACAGGAATGTGGTGGCTCCTTAGCGCTGCC
>CAIKDP010000460.1 GCA_903826205.1 Akkermansiaceae bacterium | reverse complement strand
TCAAGGACTTCGCACGAGAATATAACAAAACGTGCGGTCCCTTCGTGTGGACAAAGGGGCCAGACAAGTTAAAGAAGATCATTGAACTTACCAAGTCCCATCAAAAGCATATGCACACCAATTAGAAGGACGATGCACTAGCCGTGAATGGCACCGTCAAGGTAGCCGGGCGTGTGCCCGGCATCGCAGAAATCAAGACCATGCTCCAATAATCAACAGAAGACACATCATGAACACGCAAACCATCGGCTTTATCGGCGGCGGTCGCATCATCCGCATCTGCCTTGACGGTTGGACGCGGGCGCAAATGACGCTGTGATCAACCTCATTCCCGTGAAACCCTTGGCCGCCATGGAACCACAAGTCACCGAGACTTACCGGACCTGTCTGCCCGCGATCTGCCAGAAAATCAAACCATAAACCCTGATTTAGACTCATCTAAAACTTCAGTATTCCTAACATGAAAACACCGGCCAGAATCATCATAATACTGCTAGTTGTGGGGGCGGTGGCGACGGCCATCATGCTAAAAAACGGCAAGTCTCGGAACTTCACCAACTCCTCTACGCCTGGAGGTGCTACAACATCGGCACTGTCCGATGCCGCCGCCAAGCTTCCCAAGCTGTTGGATCTGGGCGCGAACAAGTGCATTCCCTGCAAGGCGATGGCACCGATCCTGGAGGGACTCAAAAAGGAATATGCCGGCAAGATGGACGTCGAGTTTATCGACGTGTGGCAGAATGAAGACGCCGGCAAACAATATGGTGTGGAGATGATTCCCACCCAGATTTTCTTTGACGCCACCGGCAAGGAACTGTACCGCCACACCGGCTTCATCGGCAAGGAGGACATCCTCGCGAAGTGGAAGGAACTGGGCGTGGACCTGGGTGGCAAGGCTTCCGTCGGCATCGTGCGGGAGACACCGTTGGCCGCAGATTCCCGTCCTCGCGACACCGTATGTTTCATGTGTGACGAAACTGTGAATGCCCAAACCAAGGTCGTGGTGAAGGGGCAAACCGAGCAACATGTTTTCTGTTCGCTCCACTGTTACTTCATCTATTTCTCCAGCCTTGTGAACCCGAATGTGAAGGATGAAGACGCCAAAGTCAGCGTGACGGACTCACTCAGCGGCAAGGTGATTCCCGCGGTTGCAGCCAGTTATCTTTATGGCATGGACACCAAGGGACGGGCGACGATCAAACCCTTTGAATCCAAGGAGTCGGCCACCAAGGAGCCACCGGCCAACTCCGGCAACCTGGTTTCCTGGGACGTGCTCAAGTCCAAGGAACTGGCCACGCGCTGCGCCTTTTGCGACCGTGCCGTGTATCCCGAAGATGCCTGTGCGGTCAAGTTTGGTTCCACGCATGGCTACGGTTGTTGTACCCACTGTTCGCTGGGCGTTGCGGCGCGACTCAAGCAGAACATCGAGGTCGAGGCAAAGGACGCCCTGACCAGCGAAACGATCCGGGTCAAAACCCTGGATGGCCAGATTGATTCGTTAGAGCCGGCGACGGCCATCGCGTGGTTTGGCCAAAAGCAAGGACCGGATGGCAAGTGGATTTCCGCAGGATGCTTCAAGCAGGGATTTTTTGTCAATGAGGCCAACCTGCAAAAGTGGCTGGACGCGCGTCCTGCAATGATCGGCCGCCAGATCACCATTGCCCAGGCACTGTCCGACAAGATGAAGCTCAGTGCCGAGCAAATCGCGAAAGCCTGCAAACTCGGCGAGTGTAACTGACCTCTGGCCATGCAAGAACTCTTCACCAACTTGAGTCACGCCGTCGAAGGCGCACCGCTGATTGCATTGGGGGCCGCCGTGGTGTGGGGCATTCTGAGCATTGTGCTCAGCCCGTGCCATCTGGCGAGCATCCCGCTCATCGTTGGCTTCATCAGTGAGCAGGGGCCGGTTACCACGCGGCGTGCGTTCTTGACATCGACCTTGTTCGCCGTGGGCATCCTCGTCACCATCGCGGCGATTGGCGCGATCACAGCCGGCGCTGGACGCATGCTGGGTGACGTAGGACGTTATGGAAATTACTTCGTCGCGTTGATATTTTTGGTGGTGGGACTGCATTTGTTAGGAGTGATCCCGTTACCCTTTTCCGGTCCGGGGCAAGTGGGCATGCAGCGCAAGGGATTGCTCGCGGCCCTGATTCTGGGGTTAGTGTTTGGCGTGGCGTTGGGTCCCTGCACGTTTGCCTACATGGCACCCATGCTGGGGGTCACCTTCAAGCTGGCGAAGACCGCCCCGTGGTATGGCGTGTCATTGCTGCTGGCTTATGGCATCGGCCACTGTGCGGTGATCGTATTGGCCGGCACCTCCACCGAAGTGGTTCAGAAATTCCTCAATTGGAACGAGACGTCCAAGGCGGTCACCCGGATCAAAGGAGTATGTGGCGCGCTCGTTGTGTCAGGCGGCATCTGGATGATCTATACGGCACCGTGACTGCCTGGCCGCTAACCTGAATTCCCGATCTCCATGGACTCATTGCCTACCCCTTTGGGAAGCGACGCTGCCACGTCACCCGTAAAACCCGGGCTCTTGCGCTTCCTGGTCCTGATCGCCATCGGCATGCCGGCATGGTGGCTGGTTTACCGGAATCTGGCCGCCCTATCCGCTTGGTTCACCTATGGGATTTTGCCGCTCGGGAAGGGGACTCACCTTGCGGCAACAGTGGAGTTCTTCATCTTTGAAACGCCCAAAGTTCTGCTGCTGCTGGCATTGGTCGTGTTCGCGGTCGGTATCATCCGGACCTTCTTCACACCGGAGCGCACCCGGCGGATTCTGGCCGGAAAAAACGAGTCGCTCGGCAACGTGCTCGCGGCGCTGTTAGGCATCGTGACTCCTTTCTGCTCCTGCTCAGCGGTGCCGCTGTTCATCGGTTTTGTCACCACCGGAGTGCCCTTGGGCGTGACGTTTTCCTTTCTGGTGAGCGCCCCGATGGTCAACGAGGTGGCGTTGGTGCTGTTGTTTGGCTTGTTCGGCTGGAAGGTCGCGGGCTTGTATCTCGCCACCGGCCTGATGGTGGCCATGGTCTCGGGGTGGATCCTGGGACGCATGAAAATGGAGAAATACGTTGAGGAATGGGTGTTTCTAATTCCCGGCGGAGTAGATGCGGGAAGCGCCGGGATGGATTGGCCTGGCCGTATCCGCGCCGGATGGGATGCCGTGAAGGACATTGTCGGACGGGTGTGGATCTATGTTTTGTTAGGTATCGCGGTTGGGGCCGGCATCCACGGTTATGTGCCCGAGAATTTCATGGCCTCTCTGATGGGGCGGGATGCCTGGTGGGCGGTGCCGCTGGCGGTTTTGTTAGGCGTGCCGATGTATTCCAATGCCGCTGGCATCATTCCCATCGTGCAGGCGCTGTTAGGCAAGGGTGCGGCGCTGGGCACGGTGCTGGCCTTCATGATGTCGGTCATCGCGCTGTCATTGCCCGAGGCCATCATCCTGCGCAAGGTGCTCAAGCCGCGGTTGATTGCCACGTTCTTCGGGGTTGTCGCCACCGGCATCCTGCTAGTCGGCTATTTGTTCAATGCAATTTTGTAAATCATACTCGTTGGACGGGTTTCGTGACGAGGCCGGTTTTGCAACCTGGCTGATGCGCATCGCCACTAACGCTGAACTCAGCCCCGCGGAGAATTGCAGCGTGGCGAGAGGCGGTTGCTTGGAGAGCGCCCCGATGGCATCATCGATAAGCCCGGGTTGGCGGGTTTGGTCTGGCAAGCACCCAAGGATTGGCCGCCTGCGCTTGTCTAATGCCTGGGAGACCACGGCATGCGCGCGAGGAGAATGCTCACGACCACTGAGACGCCTGTGAATGAACACCACAAACTCCAGAGACCCGCCATGCTCCAACCTGCCTTGATGGTGTCTGGATCGATCATGGTCCGGTAACCATCC
>CAIKDP010000459.1 GCA_903826205.1 Akkermansiaceae bacterium | reverse complement strand
GCAAGCCGCGAACGCACCCGCCGTGGAGAAGATGAAGTTGTCGGTGCCGTTTGGCGACGAGGCGGTGCCGAGGGCCGATCAATTGGTCGCAGCCGCCGAGCGCATGGAAGCCGCACGTAATGCGGACGATGTGGTCGCGGAGTCCAAAGCCGTCATTGAAAAGGCGGGTCTGATGATCCAATCCTCTGACCGATGCCGGGGCGAAGCCAACCCGGCTGGCGAGTTTGCCAAGACCGAAGCCCAAAAGGCCGGCCCCCAACAGGCGGCCAACCAACAAGCCCAGGTCAAGGCCAGTCTAACATTCCAGGCCTCGACCAAGGCCATTGAAGCGGCGCAACAGGCGGATGCCGCCGCCCGCGCCGCCGCCGAACGCGCCCAGGCCATGGCCAAAATCCCTGAAGCGGCACCGCAAAATTCCAAGCTGGCATTGGCAAGCATCGACCAGAAACCGGTGAAGCAGGACGCCAAGGACGCCGCCACCAATGTGGATCGCGCGGCCCGCCACGAGCAACGGCTCGATAACAAGGGCGCGAGTGAAACCCTCAAGGACCTCGCGGCGAAAATAGACGACACCGCGAAAAAAGACGTGCCGGCCGCAGAGCAGGCGCTCCAACAAGCGAAGGAGGCCGAACAGGCGAAGGCCCCGGTCGAACAGGCCAATGCCGCCCTCGCCAAGAACGCTGAAGCCCTCAAACAAGTCACTCAACCCCCGAAAAATTCCTCGGCCCTGCCCGCCAAACCCGGCGGTAAACCCGGTAGCAAACCCGGGAAGGGTGGGAAAGGCGGAAAAGGTGGCAAGGGCGGCAAAGGTGGCAAGGGCGGAAAACCCGGTGGCAAACCCGGTGGCAAACCCGGTGGTTCGCCCGGCAGTCCACCACCTCCCGGTGCTCCACCTGAGGCACAAGCACCCGGCGCGCCGCCGGAACCGCAAGCACCGAGCGCTACGCCGGCCGAACAGCAAATGATGGCGCGGGCCTTGGACGCACTCGATCAGCAACTCAACCCGCCCGCATTGGCGCAAAACAGCCCGCCCATGCCCGGGTCCCCAATGCCGCCCAGCCCGCCAGGACCACCGGGCCCTCCCGGACCTCCCGGACCTCCCGGACCTCCCGGACCACCCGGACCTCCCGGACCACCCGGACCTCCCGGACCTCCCGGACCTCCCGGACCTCCCGGACCTCCCGGACCTCCCGGACCTCCCGGACCACCGGGACCACCGGGACCACCGGGACCACCGAGCCCGATGGCGGCAATGGCCCAAGCAGCCATGGCGTCCATGCGCCAAAGTCGTCCCATGCCATCGACCATGAAGGGGATGCCACCCAAGACTCCCAGCAACATGGCGAAATCCATGGGTGGTGCGGGTGCGCCCATGGCCACCCCGGAAGGCGCGGTGCCGGACAAACAAGCCCTGAAAAAAGGCGATTGGGGGAAATTGCGCCCACAACTTGCCAAGGATCTATCAAAAGGCCAGAGCGAGGCGATTGCCGCCGAATACCGCGAGGCCGTCGAAACCTACTATCGCGTCATTGCCGAAAAATCCAAGAAGCCATGAATCAAGTTCCCATCATGAATGTTCAGCTGCCAGTTTGTCTTCAACGGAGGGAAGGGCGGCTTGCCCGGTCTCTTCGCCCACGCCCGGTCCTAGCCCGCGCCGGTCACAGACCGCCGCTCCTATGGCTTTGCGCTTTCGCCCTCGCTCTAACAACCTCAGCCACCCCGCTGCGGGCGGACGCCAAGCTCGATGACGCGCTGAAGCTGGCGACCAACTATCTGATATCCCAGCAAGGGCCCACGGGCAAGGTCGGCGAACAATTCCCCATGGCCAACACGTCGCTGGCGGTGCTGGCGCTCGCCGCCTGCGGCCACCAACCGGCCGATGCCACCCCGGAGGGACAGGCGATGCGCAAGGGCATCGACTATGCCCTGTTGCCAGAGAATCAGACGAAGGATGGCTACTTCGGCAAGGTGGACAACTCGCGGATGTATGGCCACGGCATCACCACCCTGATGCTCGCTGAAATGTTGGGCATGGGCGTGGACGATAAACAGGACGCGCTCGTCCGTGAAAAATGCAAGCTGGGCGTCGAGTTGATCTTGCGTGCCCAGGGCATGCGCAAAGACCCGATGAACACCGGTGGCTGGCAATACGAACCGGATAGCGCGGGCTCGGACTTGTCAGTGACCTGTTGGCAGACGATGGCGTTGCGCGCGTCGCAAAACGCCGGCATCGATGTGCCCCGTCAGGCCATCGACAATGTCGTCGCCTACATGAAGCGCATGTACATGCCGGTGGGTGGCAAGCGCGGACCTAACATCCCGGGCGGCTTCGGCTATTCGGCACCCGCCACCACCACCTCCACCACGGCGGAAGGTTTCCTGGCGATGCAGGTATGCGGCCAGTATGAGGCCGAGGAAACCCTCGCCGCCGCCAACCTGTTGTTCCAAGTGGACCTCAAAGCCGATCACCGCTGGTTTTTCTACACCCTGTATTACTACGCGCAGGGCATGTATCAGCGCGGCGGCAAATACGCCGAGGCCGCGGAACGCCTCGTTCCTGAAATCCTCCTGCCCTACCAACAACGCGAGGGTTGGTGGCAGGGCCCCGAAAACGACGAGATGGGCACCGGCGGCAAAACCTACGTCACGTCCCTCGCCGTGCTCGCCCTCGCCGTGAAAAACCATTTCCTGCCCATCTATCAGCGATAACCCCGGCTTCCATGCTGGAATCCAGGGCTGGTGTTTTTGGGGGCTTCTTGTAGGCGCGTTCGTGTGAACGCGTTTATCCCGTAGGCGCGTTCGTGAGAACGCGGGGGGGCAAGGAAGGAAGTACCTCGCAGTCGCGCTTGCTCTCTTTCAAGCAGTACTCATCCTCCGCTCTTCATTTGGATTTTTGAAAGGTGGCGCGGAAATTTCCGGTTTATAGCCAACACGCTGCCATGAAAATCCCCAATATCAAACAGCAGGTCGCCGCCGGATTGATTTTGTTAGGAGTGACCGCTGCCCTGGCTGCGCCGCCGCCCAATCCCATAAGCCAGCCGGCCCCCGTGGTGGACTTCGCCTACGCGCCGCCGAAGTGGCAGACCGCGATTTGCCTGCCGGATGATCCGCAGAAGTCGCTCGTCGATAAGAACGGCAGCTTGCTCTATCACTTTGGCAAGGGCGGCGAAGATTTCGCCACGCGGGTCACGCTGGAGGTGATTGGCGACGCGGTCTGGCAAAAGCAGGAACTCCATTCACCACGCATCCCGCTGGTGCGGACCTATCGGACGGCGGAAGGCTTGCAGATTGTCGAGGAGGCCTTCGCCGTCACCGATCCGCCCCCGAATGGAGCACCCCGCAACGACGTGATCCTGGTGCGCGTCACCAACACCGCCGCGACCGAGCGCAGCCTCGCGCCACAACTCATCGTGGACACCCGCCTGGGTTTTCAACTGGCCGACCAACAGGTGATCATCAACGGCCATGAGGCGATCCGCTCGTCGCTGAAGTTGACCAAACTCGCCGACGAGAACAAATCGCGGCGCGTGGTCCAACTCGAAACCCTGACGATCGCTGCAGGGAAAACCGTGGAATTTTTCGTCGTCTATTGCGGTGGCGTCGCGCTACCGGTTGCTCCCGCCACCCTCCCGCAGGCGGTGTCCACCCGCGATCATGCCATCGCCTATTGGGAAGCCGCCCCGCTGCCCTACGGCCGCATCCAAGTCCCCGACGCCGGGATTCAGGCGTTGGTGGATTCCTCAATCCGCAATATCTGGCAGGCGCGCGAAATCAAGAATGGCATGACCGCCTTTCAAGTCGGCCCGACCTGTTATCGCGGGTTGTGGATTGTCGATGGCGCGTTTTTGTTGGAAGCGGCGGCGATCCTTGGTGCTGGCGACCAGGCGCGCAATGGCGTTGCCTATGAGCTGACCCATCAGCAACCGGATGGACGGATTGAAGTGATGAAGGATTTTTCCAAGGAGAACGGCATCGTGTTGTGGACCTGCGCCCGCCATGCCCAACTCACCCAGGACAAGGCCTGGCTCGAAACGGTGTGGCCCAAGCTGCAACGCATCGCCGCAGCCATCAAATCCCTGCGCCTTCAGACGCTCAATAACGATTCCCCGCTCGATGACGGCCTGATGCCACCCGGCATGCCCGACGGCGGCATCGGCGGCGTGCAACTCGAATACACCAATCCCTACTGGAATCTGTTAGGTTTGCGCTCGTTCATCGAGGCCGCGCGCTGGCTCGGCAAGGCCGAGGAGGCGGCAATCTGGCAGAAGGAATACGACGAATTCATGGCCGCCTTCCGCAAGGCCGCGGCACGCGACCTGCGCAAGGACTCTAACGGAAATGCCTGTTTGCCGATTCTGATGGGCGAGGCCGGTGCCAGTGAGTTGCCGCAGCGGGCACAGTGGGCATTCTGTCAGGCAGTCTATCCGGGGCAGATATTCGACAAGTCCGACCCGCTGGTGGCCGGCAACCTTGCCATGCTCGCCGCCACCGAGCGCGAAGGCATGGTCTATGGCACCGGCTGGGACCCGCATGGCATATGGAACTATTTCGCCTCGTTCTACGCCCACGCCTGGCTGTGGCAGGGCAATGGGTCCAAGGCGGCCGAGGCGCTCTATGCGTTTGCCAACCACGCCGCGCCGGTATTCGACTGGCGCGAGGAGCAATCCTTGAAAGGTGCCAAGTATGGCGAGGTCGGCGACATGCCCCACAACTGGGCCAGCGCCGAGTTCATCCGCCTTAGCACCCACTTGCTGGCACTCGATAGGGGCAATGAATTACATTTGTTAGAAGGTCTGCCCGCCGCATGGACGCGGCCCGGCATGGTCACCCAGCTCAATGGCATCGCCACCCCGTTCGGGCCGCTGACGCTGTCGCTCACGCTTGCCGCCGACGGCAAATCCGCCAGCCTGCGCGTCGGCCCCCTGGCCGGCGGATCCTGCAGCAAGATCGTCGTGCATCTCGGGACATGGGCCGGCGGCGACAAGGCCGCCGTGATTGAGCTCGATCCGAAGGTGCGCCAGGAGCGGGTGATTCCGCTGGCGGCGGACCGCTAGCGGCTCGGCCTCGGGCCGCCCCACTTGTCCGCCCGTACGGGCGGTGCCAGGCGTCGTACACGCACCGAACTTGAGATGTTTCAGCCGTTGGCCAGTTTGGGCGCGAGGAGGCCGCCACGCCCAACCATGGTTTATCCGCCAACTGTGGATGCTATCGCTCCACCACCAGGCGACCGTCTTCCTCCTTGAGTTTAAGCAATTGGGCGCGTTCGCGGTTGCCGCCGTTGGGCTGGTGCAGCACTAACAACAAATTGCCGGAAAAATCGCGCAGGATCATGCCATGCCCGCCATCCTCTCCATAGAGTGGTTCCGCGGCGTGCCGCCATGGCCCTTGCACCGTGCCGCTCGCGGATTCCGCCACGCCGACCGCATAGTCGCCGCCTTTGCGGAAGCTCGACCAGATCATGAGCAGCTTGCCCGTCCGGGTGCGATGCAGAAACGGTCCGTCCGTGACGAACTCCGCGCCGCCCGGCTTGAACGGCCGCACCCAGGGGGCCTCCGATGCCTTGAACAACAGCACTGAATCCCCTTGCCGGGCCGTCCAATCGTCAGCCATCCGCACCGCCCGCACTGTGCCATCTCTAACAGTCGTCCATTCGTTGCAATAGACCAACCAGTGGGTGCCATCGGGATCGACCCACGGCGTGCCATCCAGACATTGTTGCTCGGGCGGCGTGTTGGCCGTGACGCCCGCAATCCTGAATGGGCCATCGGGTCGCTCCGCACCCAGAATCTGCGTGCCGCGGCCACCCTGGCGGCCGGGGAAAGTGACAAACATGAAATAGCTGTCGCCGAACTTGTGAACCTCCGGCGCCCAGATATCGACGCCCCCCCAAAAGTTGGCTTTGGGCCGCTCGAATGCCAGTTGCGGCTCGCTCCACCGGACCAGATCCTTGCTGCGGTACACCTCGACTCCAAGGCCCAGCGCGTCCTGCCTGCGCCGGTTGCCGCATTGCGCGTAAAGATAGTAGGTTTGCGAGGCCGCATCCGCGAGAATGAACGGATCCCTAACGCGAATCTCGGAAAGTTGCAGCGGGTAGCTGGCGGGGGATGGCGCTTCCGGGGTCTGGCCCATTGCATTCATGCAGAGAATGGCGGCAAGCCACCCGGTCACCCGGATGGACCACCGGGAAACTCCGCTTGTTATGTTAGAAAAACGCGTCTTCGGCATGGCGTGAGCGTGGGGAGCCGAGTCAGGTGCGTCAAGAACGGCGTTTGCACCTGAATGGATTTGTTTTGTGTGAGGGCATGGATCCGCCGCGACAATCCGATGGTCCGATCGGACCATCGGATTGTCGCGGTGATTTGAAGCAAATAATGGAACGCAGCCGTTCTTGCCAATGAAGCGACAGGCTGGAAGCCCGTCGGCCGTGACAGGCAGGATGCCTGTCTTCCGGCACGCACGCTGTATGATTGACAGTCGAATGGTGGCGGGCAGACTTTCCCCATGATTCGACACCGCGTATTGCCAGGTTTGATTCTTACGGTATTGTTAGCCATGGGCACGGTCGCTCGCGCAGGGGATGGCCGCACCACTCTTGTGCTGGACGGCACGTGGCAAATCGCCGAGGGCGCGCTGGCGGACAGACCCACGGGCTTTGAGCGCACGGTGCCGGTGCCGGGCTTGGTGGACATGGCGCAACCGGCGTTCGAGGAGGTGGGCATCAAGAGCGCTAAGCGCGAGGCGTTTTGGTATCGCCACACGTTCCAAGTGGCGGGGCCGATCCCCGGGGTGGCGCTGCTCAAGGTCCACAAGGCGATGTTCGGCACGCGGGTGGAGCTCAATGGGAAGGTGTTAGGCGAACATCTGCCGCATTTCACGCCGGGGTATTTTGATGCCGCGCCGGCCTTGAAACCCGGCGCCAACGAACTGCTCATCCGGGTGGGGGCATTCCGTGATGCGGTGCCCAAGCCGCAGCCCGACGGCTGGGATTACGAAAAACAAAAATTCATTCCGGGCATCTATGACTCGGTGGAGCTGATTCTATCAGGATCGCCGCACCTCGCCCGCATCCAGGCGGTGCCCGACATTGACAAGCAACGCGTGACGATTCATGCGTGGCTGCGACCCGCCGATAAGCCGGCACCCGCGAAGCTCAAGTTCATTGTCAGAGAGGTGACGACCGGTCGGGTGGCGGGCGAGGGGGAGTGTGAAATCGCGGCCGCCGGTGAGGGGGGGGAGCGCAGCGGTCAGGCAAGCGTTGTGCTGCGCGATTGCCGGCTGTGGTCGCCGGAAGATCCGTTTCTCTATGAGATAGAGGCCCGCAGTGATGGCGACGTGCTCAAGACGCGCTTTGGCATGCGCAGTTTCCGGCTCGACCAGGCGACGGGCCGGGCGATGCTCAACGGCAAGCCGTATTACCTGCGCGGCAGCAACGTCACGCTCTATCGGTTTTTTGAGGATGCGGAGCGCGGTGACAAGCCGTGGCGCGAGGAATGGGTGCGGCGCCTGCACCGGGAATTCCGCAAGATGCACTGGAACTCGCTGCGCTATTGCATCGGGTTTCCGCCGGAAATGTGGTATCGCATCGCGGACGAGGAGGGGATTTTGATCCAGGATGAATTCCCGATCTGGAACATGAAGCCCAAGGCTAACGAATTTGACCGGGACGAGCTGGCGCAGGAGTTCACCGAATGGATGCAGGAGCGCTGGAACCACCCGTGCGTGGTTATCTGGGACGCCAGCAACGAGACCCGCGCCAAGGCCGGCACCGGCGCCGCGATCGAGAAAGTGCGTGCGTTGGACTTGTCCAACCGGCCGTGGGACAACAGTTGGGCGCAGCCCCAGATGCCGGGTGACGTGTTTGAATCCCATCCCTATCACTTTCAGGATGCCAACTACAAGCTGGCCAACATCGCGAAGGACTCCGGAATTCCCACCGGCAACTCGGTCAGGAACAACAGCAGCAACCCGGTCATCATCAATGAATACGGCTGGCTCTGGCTCAACCGCGATGGCAGTGCCACCACCCTCACCCGCGAGCTCTACAAGAATTTGTTAGGTCCCGACTCCACCACCGAACAACGCCGGCACCTGTATGCCCGCTACACCGCCGCCGAGACCGAGTTCTGGCGCTCGCACCGGGCCTGTGCCGGGGTGTTGCATTTCTGCGGGCTGGGATACAGCCGGGCCGACGGCCAGACCAGCGACCATTGGCTGGACGTGGAAAAACTGACCTGGGAGCCGGAGTTTTACAAGTATGTGCGGGATGCCTTTGCCCCGGTGGGCTTGATGATCGACGCCTGGGCTGAGGACTACGCCGGGGGCAAGCCGCAGGAGTTTCCGGTGGTGGTGATCAATGATTTGGACAAGCCGTGGCAGGGCACGCTGCGCTTCCGCTTGCTCAGTGACGGTCTAACGGTTCTGGAAAAATTGCTACCCTGCCAGGTTCCCGTGCTGGGTGAGACGAAGCTCGCATTCACCGTGGAGATCCCCGCCAAGCCGGGCAAATACCAAGCCGAGGCCGCACTCATCCAAGCGGAGAGTGATATGGTGCGGAGCCTGCGCGACTTTCTGGTCAAGTGATGGGACTTATGGGACTTATGGCTTACGCTGGGCCTCCCTGCGAGCCAGACATTCTTGGCCGTGGCTCGTAGGGCTCATTCCTGTGCTGGAGACGGGCGCGGGTCATGCGCTCCCGCAGGCCGCCCTCCTTGAGGAAATCTTTTTCCAATCGGCGAATCTGCTGGTCAATGAGATAGTTCGTCTGATGGATCAGACAGATGGCGATGTTGGCGACGACCTCGGAGGGACGGGTCTCCATGAACTCGCGATAGTCCTCGTAGGTCTGCGGTGTTTTGCTCCCCAATTGGCGGACATAGAGAGCTTCCTTTGAGTCTTTGTCCCACAGCTTGAGGTCGCGGGCGCGGAGGAAGTCTTTATAGTCATCCAGCAATTCCTCCAGGCTGGCACGGGCGACGTTGGTGAGTTTGATTTCGGTTTCCTTGGAGGTGAGCGAGGCTTTGCTGCCCTCAAGAATGTTCTTTTTGCCGGAGCGGGCGGACTGGATCATCTGGTCAATGGTGCGGTCGCCCTTGGAAAGATACTTGTGCGCAAAGCGAAAGGTGAAGTCATAGACGAGCTCCGCTTTCTGGAAGGAGAGTAGGGATTGGTAGTCACCATGCGGGGGGAGGAAATGTTCTTCGCTCATGGTCTCATGGTCTTATGGGTCTTATGGGTCTTATGGGTCTTATGGGTCTTATGGGTCTTATGGGTCTTATGGGTCTTATGGGTCTTATGGGTCTTATGGGTCTTATGGGTCTTATGGGTCTTATGGGTC
>CAIKDP010000458.1 GCA_903826205.1 Akkermansiaceae bacterium | reverse complement strand
CCCACTCACCCCACCATGTCAGCCGTCCATTGACCCTCTTGCTCCTCTTCATCCGCTTCTCAACTGCGGATTCTAGGTTGAACCTGAAAACCGACGTTGGATCCTAATTATTGGTTAGATAACCACAGGCAGTGGTCAGATGCCCGGCGCTTGGATCTTGCTCCACACCGCACGCTGGAACCACGCTGGCATCGGGTCGCATTTCATTTCCAGATCGGTGCCATCGGTGATCTCGGCAACCCACAGGTGATCTGAGCCGTCGCGGGAGTTGTCGAAGACGTAGGCACGGTTGGTATGGCGCACGGCCTCCAGCAGCAGGTCCAGAGACCTGGTGTAGCGGCTGACGATCTTATCCTCCGGCACATCGTGCCCGCCCAGATGCACGCGGCTCTTCACACGGGCGACATTGATCGCAGGATCCTCAGTGGCGATGAAGTAGAGGTAAGTCCGATACCCAAACCGCTGCGCCTTCTCCAGCAGCGCCACCTTGTCCGGCGCTGACATCACGGTCTCAAATGAAAATGTGACTTTATTCTCCAGCAGCTTCTGCCGCAGGAAGTCGGCCGCCACAGAGGCGAAGTAGGCGTTGATAGACACTTCGGAGAAGCTGAGCTTGCCATCGGTGAAATGCAGGCGCCGCGCCTCCTCGCCCATCCCGGCCTTGCACAGCAGGGTGGAGTTGGCGAAGAACGGCAGAATTTCCTCGGGCGAGGTTTCCACGCCGAACGTCCGCACATCGAGGAAACCTCGCTGACGGATGTCCTCTTCGATCTCGTCCGGGTTGAGGTAAACGCCGAGCAACTCAGGCGGCAGCACGCTCTTGATCGTGCTCTTGCCGGAACCATTGGGACCGGCGAACATGCGCAGGCGGGGCACACTCATGGAGAGGGAATCCGCACGCGTGTGCCCACCGGCACGCTCAAGGGCCGTCCTGCGGCTTTGACGAATTTTTTGGTTCCGTCAGGGCTGATCTCATAAATGCCATCGTTACCGCTCACCAACACCCTTTGTCCGGCGGCCAGCGCCTGCCGGTAGGCCTTGCCAACCGCAGCCGCAGACAGGCTGGGAATCTGCTGCTCCAGATGCTCGATTCTTTTTTCAGTGTCGGTCATGGTCGTGCCTGAGCTGAGACTATCGCCGGTAATGCCCGAGAGCAAGTGAGTTTTTCGTCCCAGAGTCCACTGGCACGCCTTGGAAAAGATTACCTCGGATTTTGGCCGGCGACGGTGGCACATCGCCGCCACAATGCGGGTCATGGGCAAGGGGTTAGCGACCCATTGGCATGGCAAAGGATTTCTGGGTTTCGTGGACGCTGGCGGTGCTCTTCGCTCATCCGGAGTCGGCGCTTATCCCAAAGCGAGCAATTCCCAACATTTATTGCAGTTTTGGCTTGGTCGGTCGTCCACAGCGGGCTAAAACGCCGTGATGAACGGGAATCGCACAGAAGCGCCCTTCCGGGTTGCATTTGCCCTTGATGCGCCACCGGTGGCTGTTACAGGACAAATGCCACATGTGGCTCAATACAGCGTTGGCTAAGACAAAGATGAAGAGCAGTACAAATAACGAATCGATGACGCGAGTCGTTGCACCTATAGCAGCTTTTCTCAAGACCCGTGCCTTCAGAAAGAAGCGGTTTACATTTAACCGTGCTACTTCAGATGGGCTGGTGGTAGTCGTCAACCTGCAAATGGGAAGGTATGACGTTGGAAACCACGCAGAGATCCCAGGGTTGCGGGCTAACTTGTATGGGAAGTTTACAGTAAACCTTGGGGTTTTTGTGCCAGAACTATACAGGGAACAGATGGGGGAGGCGCAACCAGACTTCGTGAATGAATACGACTGCTCGATAAGAACCCGCTTCTCCAATCTTCTTCAGACGAAGGGAGATCTTTGGTGGACTCTCGGCACACAAGAAGATGCGATAGCCGCTAGGATTATCGGCCTGCTTGAAAGCCACGGTCTGCCATTCTTAGAGAGATTTTCTGTCAGGGAAGACATAATTCACGAGTTGCCTGAATGGTGCGAGGCGAATAAATGCACCTCAAGAGCGCTACTTGACATAGCACTGATTCTCCAGCACAAGGGTCGATCAGAAGAAGCGGTGGAATACTTTCAACGGCACTTGTCAAAGGCTCATCATCCGAGCCACGTTCAATACTGCGAGGAACTCGCTATCAAACACGGATGGCAAACAACCTGAATTTCGATACTCGATGCGCGAGATTTATAATGGTAATTATCCTGACCGATCAACCCCACATTACGAGCGTATCATGACTCACGGAAGGCCGATAGGGCGTGGGTGGCGCACGCTTCCAGCGTGCCCTCTCCCGCACCCTGCGGGAGGTCTTCAATTTGCCAGTCCGCGTCTGCATAGCTTCATGAATGTATCTCGTTCGATTATTCTATACTTTATAGTGTGTCTCTCGGTGCAGGCTGAGGAGACCACAGGGGATGATAGTTTTTCCATCACCAGGATGCCGATTTGGGTCATTCAAGATTACTGGGCTCGCAACTCGCGAAGCGCGATCACGAATTCATCACAGCAGGTGGAGTTTCAGGGCAAGTCAGAGATCAGTTGGAAGGGCTGGTACTGGATGTCGCCTGACTCCCGGCTTGTATTCCACACCCAGAAGACCGGAAGCGGAGATAATTTCGGAACCCTGTTCGAGAGACATCCTGAGGGTCGCATCTCGCATATTGGCGGCAGAACACCAAACTCACCCCTTTCTGATATGGCATGGGAATTCTTTCGGGCGCAAACGGGTCTTGATGCGCAGCTATACCATCGGGGCGTTACCTTTATCGGCTGGGGGGACGACCACCGCTGCGTCGAGTTCAGCCTGCACGGAACCGACGTTGATGAGAAGTATTGGATTGACGATTGGATCCTCCACTACAACACAGCGACAAGGGAATTCTTTGTCGCAAAGGGTCAGCAGACTCATAACAAAAAGGCCATCATCTTCAGCGGGCCAGAGGGCTAATATCCCGCCTTATTTTCAGAATGCATAGGTCTTTCCCTTTCCATGTCCCTTTCTAGGCCAACAATTGGGAAAACGGCAACGATCGTGCAGTCTTCGCCAACAAAAACACGGTCGCCTTGAGCCAAATAGTTTAGGGCGACTGTGGCATCAGGGCCGTCCCACGTCACCTCGAAATTTGATCGGGGATAGATTCCATCCGGTAAGCCAAATTCCGCAAAAAGAACATCCAATTTTTCGCCCTCCATTTGTCCCAAATACCGTTTTTTCTGGGAATGCGCTTTTACACTGTCCTTAGGATTTCCCTTGCTGCACGTGTCGGCGGTCACCCAAAGTGCACCACCTAATGGTCACTTGTTAGGATTCAAAGTGCACCACTTGCGGATGTAAAACCGCTTCCCTCAAGGCACTGCCGATGTGCTTGAATCGGGGAGCAT
>CAIKDP010000457.1 GCA_903826205.1 Akkermansiaceae bacterium | reverse complement strand
GATGTGCCGCAGTTCAAGACCGAACTGCTGCGCATGGTGACCAACCATTGGAACCATCCGTCCATCATCATGTGGGTTCTTTTCAATGAGTCTCAGGGCCAGCACGACACCGAGGCGCTGGTTGCGGAGGTCAAAAAACTCGACCCATCGCGCCTGATCAACAACGCCAGCGGCGGGACCGACAAAAATTGCGGCGACGTGATCGACGCGCATGCTTATCCCGGCCCCCGATGCCCCAGGCCGGAGGAGACGCGGGCGGCGGTGTTAGGTGAGTTCGGCGGGGTGGGACTCGGCATCGACGGCCACCATTGGACCGCCAAAAAACGCGATTACCCGGGCATGGCTAACATCAATGATCTAACCGTCGCCTACGAGAGAATGCTCGCCCAGGCCTGGGAGTTGAATGCCTCGGTGGGTCTCGCGGCGGTCATCTACACACAACTCACCGATCTGGAGAAAGAATGCAACGGCTTGTGGACGTATGACCGCGAGGTCAACAAGGTGATCGTGGAACGTGCGGCCGCGGCCAATGCCGGCAAGGGTCGACTGAATACTCAACCTTGAAAGGAAAAGGATTCACCGCAAAAGAACGCAAGGAACGCAAAGAGAATCATGAGATGAAGCCATCAGCTAACCCTAAATTGACATGAGAACATTGACATTACCCGCTTTTCTAACAAATATTCGCATGACGCTGGGCGGCAGGCACAGCCGTTGCGGCAGATCGGCACTGAAACTTTCGCAGATCGCAAGAAACGTTGCCCTCTTGGCCACATTGTGCGTTGCCGGCTTCGCGCCGGCCGCTGTCGCCGAGGGGACAACTTACTATGTCAGCCAGTCCTCGGGAAATGACGCATGGGATGGGCTGGCGGCAAGCCATGACGGCACGCACGGCCCATGGAAGTCACTGGCCAAAGCCTCCCAAACATACTCCCCTGGCGACAGTATCCGCTTGAAGTGCGGTGATACCTGGGCTAACGACACGCTCCGGCCCACAGGCTCCGGCGCGCCGGACAACCCTATAACCATCGCCACCTACGGAACCGGCGACAAGCCGGTTCTTGACGGGCTGGATGAGGTCCAGGACCGAAGCGGGATCCACCTGAAGGATGTCGCGGAATACCGCATCATCGGTATCGAGTTCACTCGCTGCCAGACCGGCATCTACGCGGATTATGCCGACGGATCGCCCCGCCGCAAAGGCCTCTGGATCGAGGCGTGCTATTTCCGCGATTCGCAGCTCTATCAACATTACGAGGACTACCCGAAGCGCAAGATCGGACTGGGCATCTGCCTGTTTTCGCATGAGTGCGACCAAAAAATTGTGATGGCGGACGTCACGATCAAGAACTGCCAGTTCCGTCGCCTGGCCTCAGGCATCTGGACCAACAGTCCGGACAATTTCAACCAGGCCGCCGACAACATCTGGAACTTTGCCAACCTGGTGATTGACGGATGCACCTTCGAGGAGTGCAAACAATGGCCCTTGGGCCTGCGCGGGATTGCCGGTGGTGCGGTGCGCAACTGCCTCACGCTCGACGTCGGCCGCCACAACCAAGCATGGAACGGCGTGGCAGGGTCGATGATCGCGCGCTGCAAAGACTTCGTCTTCGAGGATAGCGAGTGGGGATTCATCTCCATCGGCCCGCCGGGGAAAGTCAGTGGCGACGGTCAGGCCTTCGATTTTGAGTGCAACAACATCAACCACGTCATGCGCCGATGCCTGTTCCACGACACGGATGGACCGGGGTTCTTGCTCTGCAACGACGCCTCCGGACCGGGACCGGAAATTGACATTGTCTTGGAGGACTGCGTGTCCAATGGCAAGTCGCCGCGGGTCAAAGAGAACGGTTATCCCAAAGTTGAGATCATGAACTGCTCCGCCGCCAACCGTGTCACTTGGAAGGCTTGCCGATTTTACCTGAGTGAGGGCGCACAACTGACGAATCGGCCCGAGGGGCTGACTTTCAACAACTGCGTTGTCAAACCGCTGGGTAAGGCTTGCGGTACAACGAATCTGGCTCTAACCGCAACCGCATCGGCTGCATCCGCCGAATCAGGGCACCCCTGCGCCAGCGCAACCGATGGCAATGCGGGCACCTCGTGGAAAGCCACCGCATCCGCTGGGCAGTGGCTCCAAATCGATTTTGGCCGCCCGCAGACGATCAACGAGTTCCGCCTCAGGGAGGATCCGGCCTCATCCGTGACGCGCTACGTGATCGAGTGCTGGGACGATCGCGCGGCGGCATGGATTGGGAGTTTCAATGGTCTAACCATCGGCCCGGACTTCATCGCTCCAATTGTTAGCCGCAGCACATCGAAGATCCGGCTCATGATCTTGCAGACCGCCGGCAATGCTCCCTGCATCAGCGAATTCGAGGCATACAACGACACCCAATGACGTCATCGCGTCAAAGAATGATCGCCGCACTGGAGCGCAAAACGCCCGACCGCCTGCCGGTCACCACGCATCATATGATGGAATCCTTGTGGTGGCATGATTGGCGGCTTCGACCAGTTCCACTTTCTCACCCGCTGCACGCCGGAGCAAACCCGTGCGGAAGTGCGCCGCTGTTTCGCGGCGGCAGGTGCCGGAGGCGGCTTCATCCTCTGCCCATCCGATCATTTCTTCGACGCGGAACTCCCACTGTTGGAAGCTTTTGCCGACGAGGCGGCCATGTGCCGGTATTGACTGCTAGATTGATGAGGATGCCAATGTGAAAAGCCATATGATTCGCAAACACATCACCGCCACCGTCCTGTACCTTGGCCTGTTAGCCATCGCAGCATGCACCGCCGCGGCCGAACCGGCAACCGCTGGGCAACCGCCGCCGGCCACAAACTTGCTGCAAGCCAAACCCGAAGCCGTCGCGGCGTGGAAGGACATGCGCTTTGGGATGTTCATCTGCTGGGGACCGCTCACCTTGACCGGTGAGGAAATCGGCTGGTCGCGCGGCGAACCGACGCCCGTCGAGGATTACGACAACCTTGTGAAATGAACTCCCGTGAAAGAGTCCTCGCGGCTTTTGCCCACACCGAACCGGATCGCGTGCCGCGATGGTGCGGGGCATCGCCGGAATTTCTAACGAAGGCGAAGCAGCAACTGAATCTTCCTGACGCCGAAAGTTTCTTTGTCCGCATTGGCGACGATTTTCGCCGGGTTTTCACCCGCTATGTCGGGCCGGAGTTTCCGCTCGCGCCGGGAGTGGTCTATCGCACCGTCTTCGGCATTGATCGAGCCGGGTATGGTTACGGCCAGCCGTTGAGTCATCCGCTCGCCAACGCCACGCTCAAGGAAATTCATGCTTACCCGTGGCCCGACCCGACGTGGCAGGACGTTGCGTATGTCCGCGCCGACGCGCTGGCATGGAACCGGCAATACGCGATTCTCGGCGGCGATTGGTCGCCGTTCTGGCACGATGCGATCGACCTGCTCGGCATGGAAAACCTTTACCTCAAGATGTATGACGAGCCGGAGCTGGTGGACGCGCTGCTGCAACATCTCACGGACTACTACATCGCTGTTAGCCAGCGCACGTTCGACGCGGCGGCGGATGTGATGGATGTGTTTTTCATCGGCAACGATTTTGGCGGCCAGACCGGCCCGCTGCTCAGCCCCGCGCAGTTCGACCGGTTCATCATGCCGCACCTGAAACGGCTGATTGATCTCGGCCACCAATACCGGCTGCGGGTTCAACTTCACTGTTGCGGCGGCTACGAGCCGCTCATTCCATCCATGATTGCCGCCGGTCTGGATGGACTGCACGCACT
>CAIKDP010000456.1 GCA_903826205.1 Akkermansiaceae bacterium | reverse complement strand
CTCGCGCCGTTGTTGGGGTTGTTTGGAACAGTTGTTGGAATCATGCGTTCATTCTCCTTTGTGGGAGCGGAGCAATTGGCGGCGGCCAAGGTATCCGGGGGGATAGCGGAGGCATTGATCGCCACGGCCTGTGGCATAGCCATCGCGATATCCTGTTTGTTGCCGTACAATTTTTTTCGCAAGCGGGTGGCGCTGTTGCGCGGATCGTTGGAGCGCTGGATCAACCACACGGAGTTGCTGGTCAATTCGGCCAAGGAACACGGTCATGATTTGGAAGCCTTTGCCGCAAGCCTGCGCCATCCTTGAGTGACCCCAATGCCAGTCAAACTCCACAGCCGGTCGAGCGATGATGAGGGCGAGGAAGCCCGGATCGAGGTCGTGCCCTTGATCGACATCATGTTTTTCCTGTTGGCGGCGTTCATGCTGGTGAGTTTGAGCATGACCCAACTGCACCGGGTGCCGCTGCGCTTGCCGGAGGCGGCCACCGGCGTGGCTGATAGCCAGTCACCGGTGGTGCAGATTGCGGTGGACGCCCACGGGGTCATTACCTGGGACGCGCAGGTGGTCACCCCGTCGGAAATCACCACGCGGCTCAGGCGTGAGAAGCTGCCGGAGCAGGCGCGGGTATTGATATCCGCCGACCAGGAGGCGCGGTACAAACAAATGATGTTCGTGTTGGATGCGGTGCGCGCGGCAGGGGTTGAAAAGGTGGGCTTTGAGAACAAGGAGGTGCATCCGTGAACGGGCGCGGCATGGCGCTGGTGAATGCGGCTGGCTGTCTGGTGCTCGGCCTGCTGTTGGTTTTGCAGTGGCGCAAGCAACTTGTGCTCGACGAGCGGATCCAGGACCTGAAGGCCGGGGTGGTGGCTGCGCGCGACCAGTTCACCGCCGAACGCGAGCGCACGGAAATGTTGGGGAGCGAGCAGGCCATGCTCAAGGAGTCCATCGAATCGCTGCAGAAAACGGCGGAAGCCTCCGGCAAACTGCTGGCGGAGCGGGATTGCCGGATTGCCGCCCTCGACGCGCAGGTGGCCGCCCTCGAGGCGCAACTCAAGACTTGGGAGGCCGCCATTGGCCAGCGTGATGCAAGGATCCGCATCCTCGGCGCCGATCTAACAAACGCGCGACGCCGTCTCGATGAGGCCATCGCCAGGCTCAAGGCGGCGGACGACCGCTGACGGTTCTTGGCACGTCCCGCCACCCGCGTGCCGGCGGTTCAGTGCGGGTGGCCTGCGGCTGTTGTGTTAGGCAAGCGGCGTGGCCGGGGAAGCCTGGGAATGACCAAGGCCAGCAGGGTGAGGAGCAGGATGCCACCATCGCCAATGAGGGCGTAAAGTGTGAGGGATGGCTGCAGCGGCACATCCAGCTCGGCCAGCAGGGAGCCACGGGTGAAGTGGCTGCCTGTGGCATCGGTGAGCACCTGCGGGGCGCCGGTATCCGGGTGGGCGGTGGAGCCGCAGGTGTTGATGGCGGCGCTGACGCCGGTATTGGCGCTGCGCAGCATGGGCCGCCGCAGTTCGATGGCGCGGAAGCGGGCGTTGGCAAAATGTTGGGCTGCCGCCGCCGACTGCTTGAACCAGCCGTCGTTGGTGACATTGATGATGACCTGCGGGCCGGGGCGCACGAATTGGCGCGTGAGGCGCGGCACGCTGTCCTCAAAACACACGCAGGGAATGACGCCAACGGCATTGCCGGCGACCTTCACCGACATCGGCTCGAACGAGTCGCCGGAAGTGAAGGAGCCGCCATACTCGACGCCGGCCTGTTGTTCATAGATGTTTTTGAGGAATGGCAAGGAGTCCACATACGGGATGGTTTCCCCGAAAAGGACGAGGTGATGTTTGCGGAAGGTTTGCAATTCGTCGGTGGGGGACATCACCGCGAGTGAGTTGTACATGCGGCCACCCGGAGTGGCGATCAATTGCTCGCCCTTCGGCTCCGCTTCCAATTCATTCACCCCGAAAATCAGGCTGAACGGGCCGGCGGAGCGCACTTGCGCGATGGTGTCGAGGTTTTCCTGCCAGGTCCCCCAGCCGCCGTCGGCGCTGCGCAGGATGCGCCCTTGCAACGCGCTTTCCGGCCAGATCACCCAGTCCGGCCAGCGCGGCGAGGGTGGGGTGGCACCGGTTTTTTCAGGCGTGCCTGGGTCATGGGCTTTCGCCAGTCCGGCCAGCGCGGCGAGCGTATCATCCTCGTAGGCGCGATGGATGGTCAGCCCGTCCCAGAGCATCCGTGCGGCATCTTGCGGCACATTGAGTTGCACCAGCAGCGCCTTGAGCCGCAGGGTTTCCCGCCGACCCTCCAGATGGATGCGCGCGATGCCATAGCACGGCAGCAAGCCCATGAGCAGAACCGCCACGCCGAAATCCCAGCGCGGGCGGCGCTGGCCGTCGTGGTGGCTCAGCCACAGCCGGCGACCGAATTTTACCAACACGCATTGGAAAAACACCAGGGCCAATGACAGCCCGGTCACACCTAACAAATCCGCCGCCTGCGCCATCACCAAGGTTTGATGAAACGCCACCCCCAGCACGTTCCAACCAAATCCCGTGAACAGCCAACTGCGCAACCACTCCGAACCCGCCCATACCGCACCATGGCAAAAGGCGGTCCACAGGCTCAGGATGGCAACTCTCGGCTTGGCCACAGGCGCCACCTCTGGCGTCCCATGCGTCCCATGCGTCCCATGCGTCCCATGCGTCCCATGCGTCCCATGCGTCCCATGCGTCCCATGCGTCCCATGCGTCCCATGCGTCCCATGCGGGGCGGGAGCCTTACGGCTAGCGGCGCGCTTGTGCCAAGGATTGCCCCAAGTGGCGGCGTACGCCCCGAACAAGCCCCAGAAGAGCCCCAGATAGAGCGGCAACAGCACCGCCGCCAGCGGCGACACCACCGCCATCCAGGAAAATTGAATGCCGCTGCTCACACTGCCAGCCAGCCAGGCGAGCCCAAAGCCAAGCCACCCCCGGCGCTTGCCATCCAGCGACCACAGGCAGGGCAGCAGCGGCACCAGTGCCACCCATGCCAAACCCACGACGTTGAATGGCGGGAAGAGCCCGGCCACCAGCAAACCGCTGCTGACGGCACCGGCCAATCGAATCATTCCTGCACGCGACCACATGCGCCCATCATTGCCCGATGTTGCACTCAGGTCCACTGCAAATTGGCAGGCTCCGGCCTTGGCAAATCGCTTGGATGTGCCAGACTCAGTGCGCATGGCCGACATCATTCCCCCCGAGGTCTTGCTCAATGCCTATGCGCATGGGGTTTTCCCGATGGCGGAGGCGGGCGGGATTGCGTGGTATCGCCCGCACCGGCGCGGCGTGATTCCCCTCGATGAGCGGTTTCACATCCCTCATGGTTTGTGCCGCGCGCTCAAGCGCCAGCCGTTCGAGTTGCGCTGGAACACGGCCTTCCGGGAGGTCATGCGCGGTTGCTCGGACCGCAAGTCCACTTGGATCGATGAGGTCATCCTCGAGAGTTACTCCTTGCTCCATCAACTCGGCTGCGCCCATTCCGTGGAATGTTGGGATCAGGACGGTTTGCAGGGCGGACTCTATGGCGTGACCCTGCGAGGGGCCTTTTTCGGTGAAAGCATGTTTTCCCGCAAAACCGACGCCTCCAAAATCGCCCTCGTCGAATTGGTGACACGCCTGCGCCAGGCCGGGGTCGTGTTGTTGGACACCCAGTGGATGACCGACCATTTGCGGCAATTCGGCGGCTACGAGTTGTCGCGCAGGCAATACGAGCGGGCCCTGGCTGCGGCACTTGAGGTCGAGGGCGTCATCCCGATGCGCGGATTTTGCGATTTTCCGTGCGTTTTTAAGTTTTCTCACGAGCAGGGTTGACGGCTGGCAATTTGTCCGTAGCATTCCGCCGCGCGGGCGGAAGTGCCGCCCGGCGCATCTCAAACGCATCCCCCAATATACAGCCATGACTACCATTGCCATCAACGGATTCGGCCGCATCGGACGCCTCGTCTTCCGTGCCCTCGTCGAACAAGGCCACCTCGGAACCAACTTCAATGTCGTTGCCGTCGGTGACATCGTTCCCGCCGACAACCTTGCTTATCTTCTCAAATACGACTCCACCCAAGGCCGCTTCAGTGGCACGGTTTCGTCCAAGAAATCCTCGCCGGAACTCGCCGAAGATGACGTGCTCGTCGTCAATGGCATGGAGATCAAGGTGGTGAGCGCCAAGAGTCCCGCCGATCTGCCATGGAAGGCACTGGGCGTGGAAGTGGTCATCGAATCCACCGGCCTCTTCACCGATGCGGAAAAGGCCAAGGGCCATCTGACCGCCGGTGCCAAGAAGGTCATCATCTCCGCCCCGGCCAAGGGCGAGGACGTCACCATCGTCCAAGGCGTCAACGATGAAAAATACGATCCGGCCAATCACCACATCATTTCCAACGCGAGTTGCACCACCAACTGCCTGGCCCCGGTGGTTCACGTGCTGCTCAAGGAGGGTTTCGGCATCGCCGAAGGCCTCATGACCACTGTCCACTCCTACACCGCCACCCAGAAAACCGTGGATGGCCCGTCCAAGAAGGATTGGAAGGGTGGCCGTACCGCCGCGCTCAACATCATCCCCTCAACCACCGGCGCCGCCAAGGCCGTCGCGCTCGTCTGTCCGGAAGTCAAGGGCAAGCTCACCGGCATGGCCTTCCGCGTGCCGACACCGACCGTCTCCGTGGTGGACCTCACCGTCAAGACCGTCAAGCCCACCACCCTGGCCGAAATCAAGGCCGCGATGAAGAATGCCTCCGAAACCTACCTCAAGGGGATCCTCGAATACACCGAGGACGAAGTGGTTTCCTCCGACTTCATCCACGCCAAGGCTTCCTCCATCTTTGATGCCGGATCCTCTATTGAATTGAATCCCACCTTCTTCAAGCTCATCAGCTGGTATGACAACGAGTGGGGTTACTCCAACCGCGTCATCGACCTCCTCTCGGATGTCGTCAAAAAAGGCATCTAACGTTATTTGCCGGTTTTTTGTTTTGGTTCACTCAAACGGCGGTCCGCAAGGGCCGCCGTTTTTTTGTTTGGCGCGCTGGGGTGGGGGGCGGTCAGCCGTCCCGCGCTGTCACCAGCGCGCCTACGAATAGTGCGAATAGTGCTGCCGCTCTCGTAGGCGCATTCGTGAGAATGCGTCTTGAAATGCGCCAATTTCCAGCCGAAGCTGCGCCATGTCCGCACGTGATGCCGCCCTCACCCTTGCCCGCCGCTTGACCGCCGCCGGGCATGAGGCGTTGTTTGCGGGCGGCTGCGTGCGGGATGAGTTGTTAGGAATCGAACCCAAAGACTACGACATCGCCACCTCCGCGCGTCCTGCCGATGTCATCAAACTCTTTCCCGGCTCCAACGAGGTCGGCGCGCACTTCGGCGTCGTCATCACCAAGCTCGCCGGACGGCATGTGGAGATCGCCACCTTCCGCACCGATGGCAGCTACAAGGACGGCCGCCACCCGGAAGCCGTCACCTATTCCACACCCGAGCACGATGCCCGCCGCCGGGACTTCACCATCAACGGCCTCTTCCAACACCCCGAAACCGGTGAGGTCATCGATTATGTGGGAGGTCTCACTGATTTGCGCGAGGGCATTCTGCGCGCCATCGGCGAGCCGGCCGCCCGCTTCCGCGAAGACGCCCTGCGCCTGCTCCGTGCCGTGCGCTTCAGCACCACCCTCGGCTTTCCCATCGAACCTAACACCCTCGCCGCACTCACGGATTGCGCCGGTTTGTTAACCAGGATCTCCCCTGAGCGCATCCGCGATGAGTTTTCGAAAATCCTGACATCGCCGCGGCGGGCACACGGCCTGCAAGTGTTGGTGGATTCCGGGCTCATCCGCCACATCGTGCCGGAGGTGCTGGACATGATCGGCTGCGAGCAACCTCCGGAATGGCATCCCGAAGGTGACGTGTTCACCCACACCCGCATCATGCTCGAGATGCTCGCGCCCGAGGCACCGCTCGATCTCTGCCTCGCCGTGCTCCTTCACGACATCGCCAAACCTCCCACCCGGTTTTTCGATCAGGACGCCGGACGCATCCGCTTCAACGGCCATGATGCCCTCGGCGCGACCATGGCCGAAAAAATCCTGCGCCGCTTGCGCTACTCTAACGATACCATCGCCGCCGTGGTGCCGATGGTCGCCCGCCACATGCAATTCATGGCCGTGCAGAAAATGCGCACGGCCAAGGTCAAGCGCTTCATGGCCGAACCCACATTCCAGATGGAAATGGAGCTGCACCGGGTCGATTGCGCCTCCTCCAACGGCTTCACCGACAACTACGAATTCCTCCAGGCCAAGGCCGCGGAATTCGCCTCGCAACCGTTGATTCCGCCGCCGCTGGTCAGCGGCCGCGATCTCATCCAGCGCGGTCTTGTGCCCGGCCCCGCCTTCAAGGAGTTGCTAGAAGCCATCCAAACCGAACAACTCGAGGGCCGCCTGTCAGAGCGCGACCGCGCACTCGCCTATCTCGAACAACTCATCGCTGATAGACAGCGTGGGCACACTTCGTAGGCGCGCTGGTGACAGCGCGGGTGGGCGGTGCCCGGCGGCTCACGGACGTTCCTTCATCCAAGACGCATTCTCACGAATGCGCCTACGTGCGCGGCAGCACTCTTCGTAGGCGCGCTGGTGACAGCGCGGGGGGCTGGGAGCGAGGACCGCCCGTTTCCCTAACGCTTTCTCCCCCTGCCTGTGGGATACCGCAGCGGCTTGCGCGGGGTGGCGGAGTTCTCCGCGGGAGTATCCTTCAGCGCCCGGATCTGATCCCGCAGGTGGGCGGCGCGCTCGAACTCCAGCCGCGACGAGGCCTCGCGCATCTCGTCTTCCAGCTCGGCGATGACGCGCAGCTTGTCATAGCTTGCCTCGCTATCGGCCACCAGTGAGGCGTTGAGTTTGTCGGCATGCTCCAGTTCCTTCTCATGGGTGTGCAGGCTTTGTTGGACGGCGCGTTTGACGCTTTGGGGCGTGATGCCATGCAATTCGTTGTAGGCCAGCTGGCGGGTTCTGCGGTGTTCGGTGATGTCCAGCAATCTCTGGATGGAATCGGTCACGGTGTCACAGAACAACACACACTCGCCGTTGAGGTGGCGGGCCGCGCGGCCGGCGGTTTGGATCAGCGAGGTGTCGTTGCGCAGGAACCCCTCCTTGTCCGCATCCAGAATGCACACCAGCGAGACTTCCGGCAAATCCAAGCCTTCCCGTAACAAGTTGATACCCACCAGAATGTCAAAACTCGCCGCGCGGAGCTGGCGCAGGATCTCCACGCGCTCGATCGCATCAATGTCGGAGTGCAGGTAGCGCACCTTGAGGCCGGTGCCGCGCAGGTACTCGCTGAGGTCCTCGGCGGTCTTTTTTGTTAGAGTGGTGACCAGCACGCGCTCCTTGCGTTCCACGCGCTGGCGGCATAATTCGATGGTGGCATCAATCTGTCCTTGGAGCGGGAGCAGGGTGAGCTTGGGGTCGACCAAGCCGGTGGGGCGGATGATTTGTTCGACCACCAAGGGCGTGCCGCGTCGGGTCGGATCGAAGTCGGCGATTGGTTGGTCATTGCCGCTGGGAATGACGCGGATTTGCCGGCGGTCAAAGGGAGCGCTGCGGCCGGCGGCGGCACGCGACAAGACCGGGATATAGCTTGTGTTGTCCGGGCGTGAGTTGAGGATTTCGAACGGCCCCGGGGTGGCGGAAACATACACGCGCTGGCCGGTGATGTGCATGAACTCGTCAAAGCGCAGCGGGCGGTTGTCCAACGCGCTGGGCAGCCGGAACCCATGCTCCACCAGCACCGTCTTGCGGCTGCGGTCGCCTTCATACATGCCGCCAATCTGCGGGATGGTCGCGTGGCTCTCATCGACCAGCAGCAGAAAATCCCGCTGAAAGAAATCCAACAAGGTGTTAGGTCGGGCACCCGGTTCGCGGCCGGTCAGATGCCGCGAGTAATTTTCAATGCCCTGGCAGAACCCCATCTCCGCCATCATCTCAAGGTCATACTCGGTGCGCAGACGCAGGCGTTGGGCTTCCAGCAGTTTGCCGTGTTTTTCAAACCCGGCGATGCATTGTTCCAGCTCTTCGCGGATGGCGGTGGCGGCGCGCTTGAGCTTGTCACCCGGAGTGACGAATTGTTTGGCCGGGAAAAGCGTGTGGTGGTCAAGGCGGTCGATCACCGCTCCCGTCAGGGTGTGGATGCTGGTGATGCGCTCGATGGTGTCGTCGAAAAACTCAACGCGGATGGCGGTTGCATCCAGATACGCGGGATGGACTTCCACCACATCGCCGCGCACCCGGAACTTGCCCCGGCCGAACTCGATGTCGTTGCGCTCAAAGAGCATGGTGACCAGGGAATTGAGAAAGTCCTCACGGCTCATCTGTTGGCCCACGCGGATCGGGACCATCATGTTTTCATAATCCTCCGGCGAACCCAGACCATAGATGCACGACACCGAGGCCACCACGATCACATCCTCACGCGTGAGCACCGAGCCCATCGCGCCCAGGCGCAGGCGCTCGATCTCGTCGTTGATGGCGGAATCCTTTTCGATATAGGTGTCACTGCGGGCGATGTAGGCCTCCGGCTGATAGTAATCGAAGTAGGACACAAAATACTCGACGGCATTGTGCGGGAAAAAGTTCTTGAACTCCGAGTAAAGTTGGGCCGCCAGCGTTTTGTTATGGCTCATGATGAGCGCGGGCTTGCCGTGGCGCGCTATCAGATTGGCCATGGTGAAGGTTTTGCCGGAACCGGTCACACCTAACAATGTTTGGTGGCGGTTGCCGGTGGCTAGAGACTTCGCCAGCTTTTCAATCGCCTGTTCCTGATCGCCCTCAGGGTGGTAGTCGCTGACCAATTGGAATGCCATCGCTGATGGAGATCCTAGCCCGCGCGCGGCTCCCAGGCAAGGCCGCAGGACGAGAGGATGGAAGGCCTCTTACTGCTAGAAGTCCGACCTGTCTGACCTGTCCGACGGGTCGGACTGCCTCTGACCTCCCGTCCCCCCCCACTTTCCACTTGCCCCTGGCGGTGGCCTGCGGCAGGCTGCACACATGCCTACCAGTGTGATTTCGTTGCTGCAACATTTGGTGCGGATTCCCTCGGTCAATCCCGACAACGCACCCGGCACCGCCGAGTCCGGGGAAGAGGAAATCGCCAATTTCCTCGGCGGCTGGCTCGAGGCGCTCGGTGCGGAGGTGGTGCTCGAGGAAGTGCAAGCCGGACGCCCCAACCTGCTTGCCAGGTTCGCGCCGCTGGATGGCCGCCCGCGAATTTTGTTAGGTCCGCATCTCGATACGGTGGGCGTGGGCGGCATGACCATTGATCCATTCGGTGGCGAACTTCGCGACGGCCGGGTGTGGGGGCGGGGGGCATCGGATACCAAAGGACCGATGGCGGCCATGTTGTGGGCGCTGCGCCAAACCCGCGGCATGCTCGCCCAGTTGCCGGTGGCCGTGGATTTCGTGGCTTTCATGGGTGAGGAATCCGGGCAGTGGGGGTCGAAGGATTTTGTGCAACGCCACGGTGCGGAGTACACCTTTGCGGTGGTGGGAGAGCCGACGTCCATGCAGGTGGTCAACGTCACCAAGGGTTCGTTGTGGGCCACCCTGCGGGCGACCGGCAAGGCCGCCCACAGCTCCCAACCGGAGCGCGGTGACAATGCCATCCTCAAGCTCACCCGCACGCTGGACACCTTGGACCACCATCTCGGCCATGCGCTGGCGGGCTTCAGCCACCCGGTGCTCGGCCACTCCACGCTCAATGTGGGAGTGATCCGCGGCGGCTCCCGTCCTAACATTGTGCCGGATCTCGCCGAGGCGGAAATCGACATCCGCATCACGCCGGACTTGGCCGCCGCGGGCGGCGCCTCGCGCTTGTTGCGCGAAATGCTCGAGGATCACGCCCTGCCGGTGGAGATTGTTAGATCAAACGAGAACCCGCCGATGGAGACCGCATCCGATCATCCCATGGTCCGCGCGTTGTTGGCGGTGGATCCGGCAACCCGGCTTGCCGGTGCCCCGTGGTTTTCGGACGCGGCCCATCTGGCAAATGGCGGGGTGCCAGGCATCTGTCTCGGCCCGGGCTCGATCGACCAGGCGCATACCGCCGATGAGTTCATCGAAACGCCCGCCTTGGAAGGCGCGGCCGCATTCTTCGAGGCGTTCATCCGGCACCTGGCAAGTGCCGATACCCCGTGCGGGAAATAAGGAGTCACGACATTCCTGTCGTGTCTTTGTGGTCGTCGTGGAAGACGAGGACAGGAATGTCCCCGCTCCTTAGGCCTACAGCACAGCCGCCTCCCGGAGGGCGGGAGACGGCTGATTGATGTTAGTTTCGCGGGTGTCCGGCTCAGGGCGTGGGCACCGTGACAATGGTCTTGAGAATGCGCGAGGCTATCTGATAGGGGTCGCCCTGGGAATTGGGGCGGCGGTCTTCGAGGTAACCCTTGTAGTTGTTATTCATGAAACTGTGGGGGATGCGCACCGAGGACCCGCGGTCGGCCAGACCAAAGGTGAACTTGTCGATGGATTGGGTTTCATGCAGGCCGGTCAGGCGCAGGTGGTTGTCCGGACCATAGACGGCGATGTGTTCCTCACGGTATTCCGCGAAGGCACCCATCAGGGCTTCAAAGTACGCCTTGCCGCCGACATCACGCATGTAGTCGGTGGAGAAATTCGCGTGCATGCCCGAGCCGTTCCAGTCGCCGCGGATCGGCTTGCAGTGGTACTCCACTTCGACGCCGTATTTTTCGCACAAGCGGTTGAGGATATAGCGGGCAACCCAGACCTGGTCGGCGGCGGTTTTCGATCCCTTGCCGAAGATCTGGAATTCCCACTGGCCTTTGGCCACCTCGGCGTTGATGCCCTCGTGGTTGATGCCGGCGTCGATGCAGAGGTCGAGGTGTTCCTCAACGATTTGGCGGGCGACGTCGCCGACGGCCTTGTAGCCGGCACCGCAATAATACACACCTTGTGGCGGCGGGAAGCCATCGGATGGGAAACCGAGCGGGCGGCCATCCTGGAAGAGGAAATATTCCTGCTCGAAGCCGAACCATGCGCCCGGATCATCAAGCACGGTGGCGCGGTGGTTGGACGGATGCGGCGTGGTGCCATCCGGCATCATGACCTCAGCCATGACCAAGGCGCCGTTGCGGCGCGTGCTGTCCGGGTAGACCGCCACCGGCTTGAGCATGCAGTCGGAGCTGCGGCCTTCCGCCTGCTGGGTGGAACTGCCGTCAAACCCCCACTGTGGGAGTTGTTCGAGAGTCGGGAAGCTGTCGAAGTCCTTGACCAAGGTCTTGCTGCGGAGGTTCGGGGTGGGGGTGTAGCCGTCGAGCCAGATGTATTCCAGTTTGTATTTAGCCATGGGGGGGTGTTGTGCTTTTGGTGTTGTTGGTTGTGGGGTGGGTGAAAGTGAAACAGTGAGTGCCGTTTACAGAATCATCCAAGCCATTGTAAGCAGTTTCCGTGCCAATTACCGAAAATATTTCCAGCGGGTCAAGTTTCGGCTTGGAGGGCGTCGTTAACGCCGGTGACGGCAACGACGATGAGGGTTGTATCGTCGACTCCACAATTGTCAAGCGAGCGCTTGAGGAGTGTTTCCGCGATCAGGGCGGGGCTGTCCGCAGCGTTGGCAAGGGCGTTGGTGATGTGGCGCTCCCAAAGACCGTCGATCAGCCCATCCGAGCAAATCAGAAAGCGGTCGCCGGGATGATAGGGGATGGCTGCGAGGTATGGACACACATCGAGGTGCCCGCCACCGACCACTTCATAGAGGGCGGAGCGGCGGGGGTGATTGCGGTATTGAACCTCGGAGATTTCACCGCGTTGCCATTGGCCCCAAGCGGACGTGTGGTCGCGGGTCAATTGGGTCAATGCGCCATCGCGCGACAGGTAGATGCGGGAGTCGCCGGCGTTGGCGAGGTAGAGGTTTTCCGGGGTGAACCAGGCGAGGGCCAAGGTGGCGGCCATGCCGCGGCATTCCTCACGTCCGGCGGCCGCGTCGTTGATGTGTTCATGGACCGAGTGCAGGGCGTCATCCAGATGGCTGAGGCAATCGGGAAACAAGCCTGCGGCGGCGACCTTGAAAGTTTCCGGGATGATCTCGCACATTTGCTGGAGCAGGATGGACGAGGCCAGATCCCCGGCATTACCGCCACCCATGCCATCCGAGACGGCAAACACCAAGTCATGGGTGGCGAGGGAATGACTGCCGTTGGCGGCAAGGATGTCCGCCCCTTGCGTACCTGAGGCAAAGGCGATGAACGAATCATCGTTGCGGGGCTTGCGGGACCCACTGTGGGTGAGGGCCGCCCAATGGAGACGCGTGGCGGTGGACACGGTGGCGGTGTTAGGGAGTGGGGGATTCAGGCGGCTTGGGTGGGGTGGAAATGACCAGGTCGGGCGGCGGCGGAAGAATTTCCGCCAGTTCAAAATCGATCACGCAAAAGCAACCGAGTTTGTCGGAGTAGGTGATGTTGCGCGGTTCGGCATCAAGGTGGCGCACGCCATAGTCGCGCTCGAGTTTGGCAAAAATGCGGTCGGCCTTGTCCCTGGTGATTTGGCTGGCGGGCTGGCCGCAGTTGGTGGAGACGAAGTAGAGTTCCTCGGGGTGCTCTTCTAACAACCTAGGCACATACGGGCAGGCGCGTTGCTCCAGCACCTTGAGCACAGCCACCTCGGTGGCGTAACGCTCGGCGGCGGCCGTCCCGCGCAAGCGCTTGTGGACGTTGCCATAAAAGTCGATCCGCACCAGCGAGCGGATGCCGTCTTTGAGCGGTTCAAGGGCCATGTTCGGCGCGTCGCAGCGCCAACCCGAAGAGAACCGCTGGCGCGGCCGATGTCACGCGCAAAAAAAACGCGGGAAAACACGGGCCGCACCCCACACTCAGCGCAGCCAGCTGGCGGCTTGCTTGGCAAAGTAGGTCAGGATCATGTCGGCACCGGCGCGTTTGATGCCGGTGAGCGATTCAAGGACGATGGCGCGCTCGTCGAGCCACCCGGCGGCGGCGGCGCTCTTGAGCATGAGGTACTCGCCGCTGACCTGATAGGCTGCGACCGGCAGGGTGGTGGTGTCGCGGATCCGGGTGATGATGTCCAGATACGGGCCGGCGGGCTTGACCATGAGCACATCCGCGCCCTCCGCTTCATCCAACAAGGCTTCGCGCACGGCTTCGCGGGCATTCGCCGGATCCATCTGATAGGTCTGTTTGTCGCCATCCTTGGGTGCGGAATCCAGCGCGCCGCGGAACGGCCCGTAATAGGCGGAGGCGTATTTCGCGGTGTAACTCATGATGGAGACATTCTGGAAATCATCCGCATCGAGCGCCTCGCGGATGGCCGCCACCCGGCCGTCCATCATATCCGAGGGGGCCACGATATCCGCTCCGGCACGGGCATGGCAGAGCGCTTGTTGGCAGAGTATGGCCACCGTTTCATCATTGAGAACGGTCACTTCGCCGCGCTCGTCGCGCCACACCACGCCGTCATGGCCATCCGAGTTGTAGGGGTCGAGCGCGACGTCGGTGATGACGCAAAGCGTCGGGTGGGCGGCCTTGAGGGCGCGGATGGCGCGCGGCACCAGACCGGCGTCGTTGTAACATTCCTCGGCCAGCGGGGATTTGAGAACCTCCTCGATCTTGGGAAACAGGACGACGGCCGGGATGCCCAACGCATGGGCTTCGCCGGCCTCGCGCAGCAGGCTGTCCAACGACCAGCGGGTGACGCCGGGCATCGAGGCAAGGGGCGTGTCTTCCGCTTCTTCATGCAAAAACATGGGAAGAATAAAATCGGCGGGCGTAATCAATGTCTCACGCACCATCGAACGAATGGCTGGACTGCGGCGGTTGCGGCGGGGGCGGATCATGGGGGTGGGAGTTATTGGTTAGAGGTTAGAAGTTATTGGATAGAGACAGAAGAGCGCTTTGCTGTAGGACAGAAGACAGAAGACAGAAGAAAAGAGCAGGCATGGTGCGGAGCATATTACTGATAACCTATAACCTATAACCTATAACCAATAACCAATAACTGATAACTATCTCACCGCCACCGCATTGGCGGCGGCGTAGGCCTTGGTGTGGGTGAGGCTGATGGGAATGGAGGTGATGCCATGGGTGGCCGCATAGGCGGCGGCCTGGCCATGGAGCAGGAGCTTGGGGGTGCCGGCCGCATCATGGGCGACTTCCAGATCGAGCCAGTTGGCATGGGCGCCGATGCCGGTGCCAAGGGCTTTGGCAACCGCCTCCTTGGCGGCAAAGCGTGCCGCGTAGTGGAGTGCCGAAGATTTTTTTGAGTCGCAGTAGGCGCGCTCGGCGCTCGTGAAGAGGCGGGCCAGAAACGTCTCGCCGTGGCGCTCGATGGCAGCGGCTATGCGCTCCACTTCCACCACGTCGATGCCTATGCCGTGAAGGGTCATGGGGGAGGGGGGATGTTAGGGGCGGGGGATTCGCTGATGGAACTGCGGCTGGAAGCCGCAGCCACGGCGGGGGATTCGCTGATAGAACTGCGGCTGGAAGCCGCAGCTACGGCGGGGGAGTCGCTGATGGAACTGCGGCTGGAAGCCGCAGCTACGGCGGGATAGGCGGCCATGAGGTTTTTCATCTCACGGACAGCTTGGGTGAGACCGACGCGCAAGGCACGGGCCACGATGCTGTGACCGATGTTCAACTCCACCAAGTGCGGCACGGTCCACAGGCGGGCGATGTTTTCATAATTGATGCCATGGCCGGCATTGACCTGAAGGCCGGCTTGCTGGCCGGCGCGGGCGGCCGCGGCCAACCGGGCGATTTCCGCTTCTCTATCAGAATCTGCGGCGTTGGCGAAACACCCGGTGTGCAGTTCGATCATGCGGGCCCCGCTGCGGGCGGCGGCCTCGACTTGGGGCGGGTCGGGATCAATGAACAAACTCACCCGGATACCGGCATCCTGGAGTCGGGCCACGGCAGCTTGGGTTTGGGCAAAGCGGCCGACCACATCGAGGCCGCCCTCGGTGGTGAGTTCTTCGCGGGATTCCGGGACCAGACAGGCGAAGTCGGGTTTCAATTCCAAGGCGAGGGCGATCATTTCCGCAGTGACGCCCATTTCGAAATTGAGGGGCAGGGGCACCTCGGCGCGGATCCGCAAGGCATCGGCATCCTGCATGTGGCGGCGGTCGCTGCGGACGTGGACGGTGAGCGAATCGGCCCCGCCGGCAAGCGCGTCCCAGGCGGCCACCAGTGGCGAGGGTTCGGCATGGGCCGCCTCCGGGTTACGACCGTAGCGTGCCTGGCGCAGGGTGGCGATGTGATCGATGTTAACGCCGAGAAGCAGTGGCATGGCGAGGGTATAGCGTAGGAATAGGGCTCCGGCAATGCTCAGAATTTCCAGTCGTGCTGGTCGAGTTCGCAGACGCAGGCGGCGAGCAGGAGAATACAGGCGGCGAGGTCTTGTTTGTGGCAGGACTCGATGCTCTGATGGATGTGGCGGGTGGGAATGGAAACCGCGCCGGCAATCGATCCGCCACCGACCATGCGCTGCAGGCTCGCCGTGTCGGTGCCCCCGCCGGCGAGAATTTCCGGCTGCCACTTGATTTTGTGACGCTTGGCCGCGGCTTTCATGAACTCGATCATGCGGTAATCGCAAATCACGGACGAATCCATGAGCTTGATGGCGGCCCCTTCGCCAAGGGCGGTGCAGCGCTCCTGCGGCGTCGAGCCCGGAATGTCGTAGGCGATGGTCGTGTCCAGACCAAAGCTGAAATCCGGTTGGATTTGCAAGGCGGACGCCTGGGCGCCCCGCAGCCCGACTTCCTCCTGCACCGTGAACACCGCGTAAAAATCGTAGGCGGGCTGGCGTTTGGATTTCTTCAATTCGCGCAGCGTTTCCAGCAGGACGAAAACGGAAGCCCGGTTGTCGAGGGATTTGACGTTGACGCATTCGCCAAGCTCCATGAGCGGCGAGTGGCGGGTGACAAAATCGCCCACCGCGACGATCTTATCGACGTCTTTCTTGGCCATGCCCACATCAATGAAGTAATCCTTGATCTTCGCGACCTTGTTCTTCTCGTCATTGGACATGAGGTGGATCGGCTTGGAGCCCATGACACCCACAATGTCCTTGCGCCCGTGAATGATGACGCGCTGGGCGGTGAGTGTCTTGGGATCAAAACCACCCACCGGATTGAAACGAATGAACCCCTTGTCATCCACGTGGGTGACAATGAAGCCGATCTCATCCATGTGGGCTGCGGCCATGGTTTTTTTCGCGGATGAGCCCCCCTTGAGCAGGGCGATGACGCTGCCCATGTTGTCGATGCGGACGTCGTCCGCCAACCCCTTGAGCTCCGCCAGCACGAGGCGGCGGATTTCCTTCTCCGATCCCGGCGCACCGGGGGCTTCACAAATGCGGCTGAGCAGGGCTAGGTCGATGGGCATGGCGGAACCCAACCTAACGCCCACCACGCGGCTGGCCAGCCGGAAATCCGGAAATATCCGCCAATTTGCGGGTTGCCGGCCGTCCGTCCGCGGGCTAGGCTCGGCGCATGAAGAAGCGTTTGACGATTGACCTGGCGAGCCTGCCCGAAGACGGGATGAGCTTCGCGGGGGAGTTGGCACCGGAGATTTTCGATCTGCCGGCGGGGGATGCGCAGTCCACCGGGCCGCTGGTCTATGAGTTGTGGGCCCAGCGCTATGGCTCCGAATTGCTGCTGATAGGTTCTCTGGTGGCCCCCTTTGAGTTCACTTGCGTGAGGACCCTGCACTCTTTTGTCCAAACCATCCGGGTGGATAATGCCGCCATTTCCCTCGAAATCGCCCAGGAGGGGGTGCTGGATGCCACCGAGGCCTTGCGCGAAGAGGTGTTGATTCACTTTCCCATCGACCCGAAATGCGAGCTCGGCGACGTCCCGCAGGAATGTAAAATCGATTCCCGATATTTAGCAGTGGACAAAGCGGTGGAAAGTGGGCAAGAGACTGCGCCCCGCGCCGAGGGTGATGACCGCTGGTCGCCCCTCGACACCCTCAAGGACCTTAAGGACCAACCCTAAACATACGAAAATACCATGGCCGTTCCAAAGCGCCGCCAATCCAAAAGCCGTCAGAAAATGCGCCGTGGCGCAACCCGTTGGCGTGCCCCCATCTTCAAGAGCTGCCCTGAGTGCGGAAGTCGCGTGCCCTCGCACATCGCCTGCCCCTCCTGTGGCTATTACCGCGACCGCCAAGTGCTGGACGTAGAGGCGCTCTGAGGTGCCCACAGGTGAGACATTTTGCAATTGCCTCGCCGGGCCCGCCCAGCGCGTCGTCGTCGCGTATTCTAAAATCCGCCGCCGCCTTTTCACATCCGTATGAAACTAGTCTTGGACGCCATGGGTGGGGACCACGCCCCATCGATCAATATCGGAGGTGCCGTCGACGCGTTGCGCCTTTATCCCAAACTCAAACACTTGTTTCTGGTGGGAGATCAGGCCGTGCTCAAGGAGGAATGTGCCAGGCAGGGACTCGATTTGAATGATCCCCGGGTGAGTCTCGTGCATGCCCCCGAGGTGATCGACATGTGCGAACCCGGTGCGAAAACCGTGCGCCGCAAAAAACTTTCATCCATCAACGTTGCGATGGATCTGGTCAAAGACGGCCACGCCGATGCCTTCGTGTCGGCCGGCAACACCGGTGCCGTCGTGGCTTCAGCCACCTTGAAGCTGCGCACCCTCAAAGGGGTCGACCGGGCCGGCATCTCCACCGCCATTCCTAACGAGTATGGCTTGTGCAGCATTCTTGATGCCGGGGCCAACCCGGAAGCCAAGCCCGAGCATCTCGTCGCCTATGCGGTGATGGGCACGGCGTTTGCCCGCCACGTGCTGGGCGTCAAGGCGCCACGGGTGGGACTCATGTCCAATGGCGAGGAGGATGAAAAAGGCACCGCCTTCACCAAGGAAACTTTCAAGCTGCTTAAAGCGACGCCCGGCATCCACTTCATCGGCAACGTCGAGGGCACCGATCTTTTCGAAACCGAACTCGACGTCGTCCTCTGCGACGGCTTCACCGGCAACGTCATGCTCAAAACCGTGGAATCCACCGCCAAAGCGGTCTCCAAGTGGCTGAAAGCCGAAATCATTGCCAGCCCGCTGCGGATGTTAGGTGCGCTGATCGCCAAAGGCGCCTTCACCGCCCTCAAGGAAAAAAGCAGTTATGAGACATATGGTGGCAGTCCGTTGCTGGGAGTCAACGGCGTGGTCATCATTGCCCACGGTTCATCGTCCGCGCTGGCCGTTCGCAACGCCATCCGCGTCGGTATTGAAACCGTGGCCCACCGCGTCAATCCGCGCATTGAAGAGGCGTTGGCGGCCATCTGCAAGCCGGCGGTTGTTGGCAATTGAAAATTGATCGACTCGGAAGCACTTCGCGCTTGTGAGTCCAGTCTTGGCGTTTCAGTCTTCCGCCGCATGAGTCAACCGATGATCTTCCACCCCGTCTGCATTGCAGGCACCGGCAGCTACGTCCCTGAGCGCGTGCTCACCAACGCCGAACTCGCCACCCGCGTCGATACCAGCGAAGAGTGGATCCTCACCCGCACCGGCATCCGCGAACGCCGCATCGCCGCCGCGGACGAAACCACCTCCCACATGGCCACCCATGCGGCCCGCCGCGCGCTCGAACAAGCGGGGCTGACCGCCGCTGAGTTGGAGCTCATCATTGTCGCCACCATCACGCCGGACACTCCCACCCCGGCCACGGCCTGTTATATCCAACAGAACCTGGGGGCCACACGGGCGGTCGCCTTCGATATCTCGGCCGCCTGTTCCGGCTTCCTCTATGCGATGAAAATAGCCAAGCGTCTGATTGCCTCGGGCGCGTTCAAGAATGCCATCATCATTGGCGCCGAAAAACTTTCCTCCGTCACCAACTGGGATGACCGTTCCACCTGCGTGCTGTTTGGCGATGGCGCGGGTGCGGCCGTATTGCGCATCGCCGAACCGGGGGAAGGCTCCATCATCGCCACCGAGATGGGCACCGATGGCACCCTCACCCATTTGCTCCAAATCCCCGGCGGCGGAACCGCCTGCCCGATCACCGCCGCCAACGTCAACGAACAGCTCGGCACGCTCAGAATGTTAGGCAAGGAAGTCTTCAAGCACGCCGTCAACCGCATGAAGGAAGCCGCCGAAAAAGTCATCGCGCGCGCCGGCCTCAAGGCCGAGGACATTGCCTGCGTCATCCCGCATCAGGCGAACCTGCGCATCATCGACGCCATCGCCGACCGTCTTGCCGTGCCTAACGATCGCGTCTTCATCAATCTCGACAAATACGGCAACACCTCAGCCGCAGCCATCGCCATTGCCCTCGACGAAGCCAACCGCAACGGCGCCTTCAAGCGTGGCGATAACATCGTGCTCGTCGTCTTCGGCGCCGGTCTGACTTGGGCCGCCGCCGCCATCCGCTGGTGAGCCGAGCTTACAGGCTATCGCCGAAGTCAGCACGGAACTTGGCCACCAGCTTGTCGACCCAATCGCCGATCGGCTTGAGCTTGCCGACAAAGAAGCGCAGCACGGGCGGCTCTTCGGTCCATTCCAGGCCGCCGATCAATTTGCGGTTGTCATAGAGCCATTGGATGCGGTCTTCGAGATACTTGATTTGGGAGAGGGTGAAGACGCGGCGCGGGAAGGCCAGGCGCAACAACTCCACATCGGCCAGCACATCGTTGCCGGCTTCATCGCGGACACTCGAAATGGTGCCGCGCTCCATGCCGCGAACCCCTGAGGCAATATACACGGCGGCCGCCAGTGCGCCTGCCGGATACTGGCCCTGTGGCACATGCGAGATGAATGCTCCCGCGTCCAGGTGGCAACCCAAACCGCCGGCCGGTGTGATCACCGGTATCCCGCGGCTATCGAGTGAATCGACCAGATACTTGATGAATGTTGGGGAGTGGCTGATGACGTCGAAATCGAGGGTCTCATAGAGGCCCACGGCCATGGCTTCAATTTCGCGCACGCTCATGCCGCCGTAGGTGAGGAAGCCCTCAAACAACGGCACCAGATCGCGCATCTGCATGTAGATGGCGTGATCGTTGGTGCAAATCCCTCCGCCGCGGGTGCAGCTCACCTTGCGTCCCGAGAAATATGAAAAATCCGTGTAGCTGAGCATCTCATGCAGAATGTCCTTGATCGGCACATTCTGATAGCCCGCCTCGCGGATCTTGATGAAATACAGGTTTTCGTTGATCAGGCTGGTGTCCATCAGCAGCTTGATGCCGTGTGACTTGGCAATCGCCGACACCTCGCGCAGGTTCTGCATCGAGAACGGCTGCCCGCCTATCAGATTGGTGCCGGCCTCAAAGCGAATGTAGGCCACCTTGTCGACACCCCACTTTTCGATCACCTTGTGCAGCTTGTCGATATCCATGTTCCCCTTGAACGGAAAGTCGCTTTTGATCTTGAGCGCCTCGTCGGTGTAGATCTCCTCGATGGTGCCACCGCAGATTTCGATGTGGGCCTTGGTGGTCGTGAAGTGGTAGTTCATCGGTACCACCATGCCGGGCTTCACGAACACCTTGGAGATGATGTGCTCCGCCGCCCGCCCCTGATGCACTGGCAGATAGTATTTCTGGTTGAAGACATCCTGCACCGCCTTTTCGAGTTTGTAATAACTCGCCGACCCCGCATACGAATCGTCCGCCACGCTCATGGCTGCCACCTGGTTGTCGCTCATGGCATTGGTGCCGGAGTCGGTGAGCATGTCGAGGAACACATCCTTGTTTTTGAGCAGGAACGTGTTGAAGCCGGCATCAAACATCGCCGCCTTGCGGTCCTCAATCGGCACCAGGTTGAGTTTTTGCACCACCCGCACCTTGTGCATTTCAAGGGGAATGGCTTCACCGCTGTGGAATTTCACGGTCTTCAAGGGGGCTGTCTGGTCCATGGCTCGGGTAATGGTGGGTGGTTCTGGCTTGAGGGTTGAATCCTGCGGCCTCAGCCGCACGCGCCGCGGGTTTTAGGGACTCCGGCGCCGGGCGTCAAGGCTTGCCGGAAAATTCGTCGCGGTTCGTCGACGACTCTCACAAGCCCACCACTGAACCGCCACCCGTGGCGTCCACGCCAAGCATCCGTTGGGCCAGTTGCACAAACTCCAGCAACAACGGCGAGGCCACCTTGCGGGGCCACACCAAGGCAAAGTCCGCCCACAGCTTTGGCCGCGCCAGCGTCCGCCAGACCAAGCCGCGGATGCCCTCGGCTCGCTCGAAATGGGGCAGCACACTCAAGCCCACGCCCAAGCCGATGAGGGCCAGCATGGTGCTGGGATAGCCGCCCACTTCCTGTACCACCTGCGGACGGAATCCCTCATTGGCGCAGTGACGGAAAAACTCGTCATAAAACGCCGGCCGCGATTCACGGGTGCAAAACACGAAATCCTCACCCGCAAGGTCACGCAACTCCAAGGACTTGCGGCGGGCCAGTGGATGCCTCGCCGGCATCACCACTTCAAACGGCAGCCGCCAGATCACCCCATGGTCCATGCCATGCAGCGGGCTGGGAAGATTCACGTAGGCCACATCCAGCGTGCCTTCACGCACTCCCCGCATCTGCGACTCCTGCAAGCCATACGCAAAGTTGAATTCCACCCGCGGAAATTGCTCCCGAAACGCCCGCACCACCGGCGCCAAATGATCCAGATGCAAAGCCGTGGGAAAGCCGACTCGCAGCCGCCCGGCCATCAAGCCGCCGGCCACCCGCGCCGCATCCGCCGCCCGCGCCGCGTCCGCCAGCACCGCCTTGGCCCGCCGGTTGAATTCCCGCCCCGCCGCCGTCACATGCACCCCATGCCGCCCCCGCTCTAACAATTTAACCCCGAGCTCGCTTTCCAAATCGGAGAGTTGCCGGCTCAAGGACGGCTGGGCGACCCGCAAGCGCCCGGCGGCCCGGGTGATATTGAGTTCCTCGGCGACAACCACGAAATATTTCAAATGCCGGAGTTCCATACCGAAACCATGCCTGTAAAGCATGGAACGTCAAGCCAAAGAAGTATGAGCGCGGCGCGAGATGGATGGTTTCATCAGGGCATGAATTGCTTACCCATTCCGCTCAAGTTAGGCAAATCCCTGCGGGTGTCGGTGGCTTTGTTGATCGCCGCCGGGTTGTTGGTTTGTGCTTATCGCGGCTGGCGGGAAAGCCGTTGCTGGGTGACCACCGACAATGCCTATCTGGAGGGGCCGGTCCATCCGCTCGCCGCCCGTTTGATCGGCACTGTCAACGAAGTGCTGGTGGAGGAAAACGTCCGCGTCACCCAAGGGCAAATCCTCATCCGTCTCGACCCCCGGGATGCCGAGACCCGCCGCGAGCAAAACGAAGCCAAACTCACCGAGGCCAAAGCCGCGCTGGCCGCCGCCGAGGCCCACGTCGTCTCCGTGCAAGCCAATGCCCAGCTCAACGACGTTGCCGTGGCCAAGGCCCGGCTCGACCTCGAACGCATGCGCCGCCTCACGCACGGCGAGCGGGTGGCGGTGGCCGTGCAGGAGTTGGATCATGCCCAAGCCGCCTACGATACCGCCAATGCCGCGCTTAACGCCGCCCAATGCGCCATCGCCTCGGCCGCCGCCGAGGTCGATGTGGCCCGGGCAAAAGTCACATCGGCCGCCGTGGCTCTCAAGGAATCCCAGCTACAGTGTGAGTACACCATTCTCACCGCCCCGGTGAATGGCAGGGTGGGGCGTCGTTCCGTGGAAGCCGGCCAGCCGGTGATACCCGCCCAACCACTCCTTGCGCTGGTCAGCGACGACTTGTGGCTCAACGCCAATTTCAAGGAAACCCAAATCACCTCGCTCAAGCCCGGCCAGGCGGTCAGCATCCGCTTCGATGCCTTCCCCGGCCGCGAGTGGTCCGGTTGCCTCGAAAGCCTGTCGCCCGCCAGTGGGTCGCGCTTCGCTTTGCTGCCGCCGGATAATGCCACCGGCAATTTCACGCGCGTCGTCCAGCGCCTGCCGGTGCGCATCCGCCTCGCTGCCAATTGCCGCCGCGAGCTTGGTCCCCAACTCGTGCCCGGCCTCTCCGCCAAAGTGCGCGTCCGGGTGGGGGAGTGGCCGCAATGGGACGTCAAACACTTCATGGCTGACAATCTAACATGGTGATGGTTGCCGTGGAACATCCTAACGGAAAGGTGCTGGTGCGCCACTGGGTGGCGGTGCTCGGTTCGATGCTGGGTGCGTTCATGGCGGTGCTCGACATCCAGATCACCAATGCTTCGCTCAAGGATATTCTGGGCAGCCTGGGGGCCACCATGGAAGAAGGGTCTTGGGTGACCACGAGTTATCTGGTGGCCGAGATCATCGTCATTCCATTGTCCTCCTGGCTGGCCTCGGTGTTCTCACCACGCCGCTATTTGCTTGCCACCACAGCGGCGTTTTTGGGCGCCTCGGTGGCTTGCGCGTGGGCTTGGGACCTTTCAAGTCTGATAGCCTTCCGGGTGATTCAGGGGTTCACCGGCGGGGCGATGATCCCGATGGCCCTCGCGCTGGTGTTGCAGTATCTGCCCAAACAACACCACGCCATGGGCTTCGCCATCTTCGGCATGTCCGCCACCTTTGCCCCGGCCATCGGCCCATCCATCGGCGGCTGGCTCACTAACAACTACGGCTGGCCATGGGTTTTCTACATGAACCTCATTCCCGGAGCTCTCATGCTCGCGGCACTGGCCTGGGGCATGGACAAGCAGGCGGCCAGGCCCGATAAACTCCGCCACGGCGATTGGGCCGGCATCCTCTCAGCCGCCATCGGCCTCGGTTGCCTGATCACTTTGCTCGAAGAGGGCAACCGCAATGATTGGTTCAACTCCCAAACCATGCTTGGCCTGGCCGTCACGGCCGCCGTCATGTTGACACTCGCCACGACCCTTGAGTTGCGCGGTCGCGAGCCGTTCATCGACCTCAGGTTGTTAGGTCGGCGCGAGTTTGGCGTTGCCTGCT
>CAIKDP010000455.1 GCA_903826205.1 Akkermansiaceae bacterium | reverse complement strand
CCTCGAAAACATCACCTCGCTCAATGACCTGCTGGCCACTCCCATGACCGGGCGCGTTGCCGATGCCTAACCGCCATCAAACGGAGCGCTGCCGATGCCCTGCGCTACGGTGCCGCGACAGGTCGCAAGGTGATGCTGGTACCTGACCAACGACTTCACGTTGCCGGCCTATCTGATCGTGCTGCTTTACAAACACCGCTGGGACATCGAGAAAATCTTCCACCAACTCAAGAGCAAGATGAAGGAGCGCAAATCATGGGCGAGTTCGCCGGAGGCCAAGAAAAGCCATGCGCTCTTCGAATGCCTGGCTCACAACCTGCTGCTGTTGTTTGAAAAACGCATCGAAGCAACCGAGGGGCTCCGTGATGAAGTGGAGGAGAAAAAACAAGCCGGCAGAATCAAGCCGCTCACCGGAATCATCGTCCAAGCGGTCAGAAACTTCATCAACTCCGCGCTCACCCGGGCCACCCAGCGGACCCAGCGTTTCATCCGGTGAGTCCGCGTCCGACTCTACCAAGAGGCTCCCTGGCGTGAAGCCATGGCCCGCCTGCGGGAAATCTGGACCCTGCCGGCATGAGAGTTTTCCACACCGATCCCTGCGGGGCAAGGTTCTCTATCAGAGTATCCCGCACGCGGCCGAAAAGAACCGACTCGTCCACGCGCTCCTTGGAGTAAAGACGGTAGTCGGCGGTCCAATCGGCATATTGGCCGCCACGGGTGCAAATGAGATTGCTGACCGTGGCTTTGGACGGGCAGAGAAGCAAACCGAGCATGTGTTGATGAAGCCGCATGGCGCAGCGAGGCGTGGTGGCTGCCGCGAGGCAGGATTGTTCAAGAAGCTCCCCGAGCAGGCTGCTTAGGAACGGCGTGTCGTTGTTTTTGAACATCTATCGGGTTGGACGGCACATTCTTGCGGGCGAGGATGAGGTGACCCTTGTCTGCGACGATCCACTCGACGATCTCGCCCTTGGAGAACTCCATGGCCTGAGCGACCGCAGAGGGGAAGTTGATGTAATATTGTTCGCTGGCCTTGCGGCTGATGAGTTGGACTTTGGTTGGGAATCCCATGGCGGGCCTATATCGTTATATAACTAGACACTAGTCAAGCAAAATATTGGATTATTTTTGGAGTCGGCCTTTATCCCTGATCTTGTCTAGTCAGAAGGCCAATCTTCAGGCGACGGTCGCAGACCGCCGCTACAAGGCCAGGCGGTTCAATCCGCGAGATTATCGACGCGCTGGGCCAACTCGATATCCAGATCGGTCACCCCACCCTTGTCATCGGTGGTCAGGCGCAAAGTCACCTTGGTGTGACGGATGATGATATCCGGGTAGTGCTGCGCTTCATCGGCGATTTCGGCGAGGTCATTGACGAAATCGATGGCGTCCATGAACTCCTCGAACTCCACAGTCCGGGTAATGGCGTTTTTTTCATACTCCCACTCGGGGCATTTTTTCAACGCGACGGGGAGATCATCTTTTTCGAGCAATTCAGACATGTGGGGTAACGGGGTGCAACGGTTCGGGGCAAGAGTGAAGCGCCTACTTCGCACTTGGCAAGCGCCCGTTTCAATTCTTTTGCAAAAAATTTCATCCCGCATTGCATCCTCCCGTTGTCGTGTCTAAAATACCGCCATGAAAAAGCTCCTTGCATGCCTCACTCTCGGTCTGGTGGCTTGCTCCTGTGTGCCGTCCACCCCCCAGGCCAGGATTCAGCAAACGCCCGCCATCTTCGCCGCCCTCAGCCCCAAAGAGCAGCAACTGGTCCAGCGCGGCGAAATAGCCAAGGGAATGTCGCCAAATGCCGTGCTCCTGGCATGGGGGACCCCTGCCGTGCGCTATGAGGGATCCCAAAAAGGCCGCTCCTCTGTGCGTTGGGATTACACCGCCGCCTACCCGGTTTACACCAACACCTACTTCGGCGCCTTCAGTTACGGTGGCTACGGACACTATGGGCATCACGGCTATCCCTACCATGGCTATGGATTCGGCTTCGCTCCGGAAATCAGTTACTACCCCTATCGCAATTCCTCGGTCTGGTTCATCAACAACCGGGTCGATGCCTGGGAACGCCTGCGTTAGTTGGGAGGAGCAAAAACCCGGCTGCAAAAAAACCCGGCTTGCCAACCCGCCTGAATCTGAAACACTCCCGGCACGTTCCAAACCACCATGAGCATCAAACCATCGATCACCCTCGCCGCCGTGGCTGCCATTGCCGCGCTGCTCTCATCCTGCGCCATCCCGTCAGGCGGTTCCGGCCTCGCCGCCTACCACGCCTACGATCTGCCGACCAAGCTGCCGACCAACCCTAACAATGTCAGGGTCAAGGTTTCGCTCAGCAAGCAGCGGGCCTACGTCATGGAAGGTTCCACCATGCTCTTGGCGATGCCGGTTTCAGTCGGCACCCCCAGCACACCCACACCGACTGGCAGCTTCAGCATTTTCGGCAAGGAAGCCAAACACCGCGCCGCCACCCATGGCTATGCCTACAGCGGCAGCAGCGTGACGCAGACCTTCCTTGCCAAGAAACCTGCGGGCTGGTCGTTCAAGGGCACTCCCATGCCTTATTGGTGCGAGTTCAAGCCCAACTACGGCTTCCACACGGGTTGGCTCAAAAACCAGCCATGCACCCACGGTTGCATCCGGATGCACGAAAATCTCTCACCAAAGTTCTTCCGCCTCGTCAAGGCCGGCACCCCGGTCAGCATTGCCTATTCACAACCCGAAGACGCGACATCCGGCAATATCCCGCTGCCACCCGATGCCGGTCCGTTGCCGGATTACGCCGGCTCGATGTATGTCGGCGAAGGGTACTTCTCCCAACACAAGACACCGACCTACAATTGATCTAACGGTCGGTTAGACATTATCCCGAACGCCCCGCCCTGTCACCGGCGGGGCGTTTTATTGGCAGGCGGAAATCACCACAGCCCGCCTAACAATCGCAGCGCCAGCGTGGCCAGGGCCACGCCGAAGAGTGCATCTATCCAGCGTGACGCCGAGCGGTATCCCCGCCGCAGCGGAGGCCACTGGAGGGCCCAGGCCCAGGCGATCCACAGGACCAGGCCTTCCCCGACGATGACGCCAGCCAGCACCAGCGGCCACCACCCCGGGTGCCCGGGTGTGAGAAAAGGCACCGCCACCGCGGCAAGAAACAAGGCGACCTTGGGATTGAAGACGTTGCAGAAAAATCCCCGCCGCCAGAAAAACATCGTGTCCCCCGCGCTGAGGGCAACCGTGCCAGGCTCGGGCCCGGCCGTCGACCGGCAGGCCGCACGCAGCAATTGGAAGGCAATCCATGCCAGATAGATAGCGGCCGCCGCGCGCAGCAGCTTCGCCAGCAGCGAAGCACCAGCCAACAAGAGCGAGGCGCCACTCATGGCCACCGCCGCATGCACCACCAAGCCGCAGGCAATCCCCGCCGCCGTCCACGCCCCGGCCTTGCCTCCCTGCGCCAAGGCGGTGCGCGTCAATAACAGCATGTCCGGTCCGGGACTGAACTGGCCGAGCGCCATGACCCCGGCAAATACCGCCAATTCCACGACCATACTCACGACGTTTTGACGGCGGTTACGTAGTCCACCACCGCCCGCACCTCGGCCGGGTTGAGATCCGAACTGCAATGGGTCTTGAGTCTGCCCGCCGTCCATGCGCCCACATCAATGGCTTGCGGCAGCTTGTAGGCATGGCATTCCGCGCATTTGAGCATGTAGATTTCATGACCCCGTTGCAGTTGCGCCAAGGGCTTGCCACTGGTTTTTGCCATGGCCGCATGCGGATTGGGAACCTCGGAGATCCCGCCTTCCGGCGGATCGCCCCCGCTTCCCATATCGCCCAACCGACCGCCGCCGCCCGACCCGGCACAAGCCACCAGCCACCATCCCGCCATTCCCGCCATCAGCCATGAAATCCACGCTCGCATGCCCGAAGCCTACCCCATTTTCCCTCACCACCTCAACCCAAGAAATCCATTTCCTTCATTCCTCCCGAACTATTTTGACAAATTTCCACGCCTCCATATGCTCCGCGCCGATGACCACCCTCCGCACATTCACCACCGGCTCAGGTACTCAAGGCAAGTTCCACTCACTCCCCGCCTTGGCGGAGCAGGGATTGCCCAATCTTTCGCGCCTGCCGGTGTCCATCCGCATCGTCCTCGAGTCACTGCTCCGCAACCAGGACGGGCTCAAGGTCACTGCCGCCGACATCACCCACCTCGCCAATTACAACGCCAAAGCCCCCGGCAATTTCGAAATCCCCTTTGTGGTGGCCCGCATTGTGCTCCAGGACTTCACCGGGGTGCCGCTGCTTGTCGATCTGGCTGCCATGCGCTCCGCGGTTCACGCCATGGGCAAGGACGCCAAAATGATCGAACCCCTGGTGCCTGTCGATCTCGTCGTCGACCATTCCGTGCAAGTCGATTTCGCCGGCACCAGCGACGCACTGGCAGCCAACCTCGACTTGGAATTCCACCGCAACCGCGAACGCTACGAATTCCTCAAATGGGGCGAGCAGGCATTCGACACCTTTAAAGTTGTCCCGCCCGGCATCGGCATCGTCCATCAGGTCAACCTCGAACACCTCGCCCAATGCGTGTTGGAAAAAGACGGCGTCTTCTATCCGGACACCCTCGTCGGCACCGATTCCCACACCACCATGATCAACGGCCTCGGCGTCGTCGGCTGGGGCGTCGGCGGCATCGAAGCCGAAGCCGGCATGCTCGGCCAACCGGTCACCTTCCTCGTCCCGGAAGTCGTCGGCGTCTATCTCACAGGCAAACTCGCCACCGGCGTCACCGCCACCGACCTCGTCCTTTACGTCACTGAAATGCTGCGCCAGACCAAGGTGGTGGGCAAGTTTGTCGAGTTCTATGGCCCGGGTGCCCGCGCCCTGTCGTTGCCCGACCGCGCCACGCTCGCCAACATGGCCCCCGAATACGGTGCCACCATGGGATTTTTCGGCATTGATGAAATCACCACCGCTTATCTCGCCAGCACCGGACGCAGCGCACAGCTCTGCCAAACCGTCGAAAACTATTACCAAGCCCAACAACTCTGGGGCATCCCCGACGAACGTGACGCCCTGGATTTCAGCCAAATCGTCGATCTCGACATCGCCACCGTCAAACCCTGCGTCGCCGGACCCAAGCGCCCGCAGGACCGCATTGAAATCGACGCCCTCAAAGCCACCTGGGGCAAGCTGCTGTGCGCCCCCGCACCGGACGGCTATAACAAACAACCCGGCGCTGGTTCCACCGATCCGCTCGAGCTGCCGTCCACCCTCGATGCCATCCCCGACGAAGCCCCCAATTTGGGTCATGCCTTCGGAGCCGAAGTCGGCGTCATCACCGAGTCTAACGACGATCCCACCTATCCGATATGGGAAGTCACCGTGGACAGCAAGGGCGGGGTGATCGATACCATCACGCATGGGTCCATTCTGATAGCCGCCATCACCAGTTGCACCAACACCTCCAACCCCAGTGTCATGCTTGCGGCCGGCCTGCTCGCCCAAAAAGCCAACGCCCGCGGCCTGACCATCAAACCTTCCGTCAAAACCTCGCTTGGCCCGGGTTCCCGCGTCGTCACCGATTACCTGAACCAAAGCGGCCTCCAAACCGAGCTCGACCTCCTCGGTTTCCAGACCGTCGGTTACGGCTGCACCACTTGCATCGGCAACTCCGGCCCGCTCGACCCCGGCATCGAAGAAGTGGTCAAAGCCGCCGACATCGTGGCCGCTTCGGTCCTTTCCGGCAACCGCAACTTCGAGGCCCGCGTCCACCAATCCATCAAGGCCAACTTCCTCATGTCGCCCCCGCTGGTGGTCGCCTTTGCCATCGCCGGCACCGTCGATATCGACATGGCCAGCGAGCCGTTAGGTTTCGGCAGCGACGGGCACCCGGTTTATCTGGCCGACATCTGGCCGACCGCAGAGGAAATCGAAGCCGTCATGCAGGCCTCGCTCAAGCCCGCGGTCTTCCGCAAGCTCTATACCGGCTTCGCCGATCAAAACCCGAAGTGGAATTCCATCAAGTCCTCCACTGGCAATGTCTATGAATGGGACCGTGATTCCACCTATATCCAGCAACCGCCGTTTTTCGACGGCTTCACTCCCACCCCGCGTGATATCGTCGAAATCCATGCCGCCCGCCCGCTCGGCATCTTCGGCGATTCAGTCACCACCGACCACATCTCACCGGCGGGTGCCATCAAATTGGACAGCCCGGCCGGCCGCCACCTCACCGAACAAGGCGTCGCCCTGGCCGACTTCAATTCGTACGGCTCGCGGCGTGGCAACGACCGGATCATGACCCGCGGCACCTTCGCCAACGTCCGCATCAAGAACCTGATGGTTCCCGGCACCGAGGGCGGGGTGACCCGCATCAACGGTGAAACCCGCGCGATCCATGACGCCGCCGCCATCTATCAAGCCGACCACACCCCGACCCTTATCATCGGCGGCGAGGACTACGGCATGGGCAGCAGCCGCGACTGGGCCGCCAAGGGCACCAGCCTGTTAGGTGTGAAGGCGGTCATCACCAAATCCTTCGAGCGCATCCACCGTTCCAACCTTGTCGGCATGGGCGTGCTGCCCTGCAACTTCGTCAACAAGGCGGACTATGACAAGGTCAAGGACCTCGCCGACGCCAGCTTCGACCTCCTCGGCCTATCCAACGACCTCAAGCCCGGCCAACGCGCCACACTCCGGGTCCATCCAGCCAATGCCGCCGCCTTCGACATCCCCGTCATCGTCCGCATCGATACCCCGGTGGAAATCGACTACTACCGCGCCGGCGGCATCCTCCCCTACGTCCTCGCCCAGCTTCTGGCGTAAAGCCCCCCCGGGGTCAACGGCCCGAACTGCGCACGAGCTCCGCAAGCGCGGTCCTGCGGAGCTTGCCCAAGGGGCTGCGGGGCAGGCTGGCGACGATGACCGGCGCTTGCAAGCGCCGGAAGCCGGGGGCTTGGTTTTGCTAGGCGCGGCAGGTGGCAGTGATAGGGCGGGCGACAGGGAGGTCAATTATTGGATTAGTATAAAGGGACAGAGAATTAATAAAGTATTCTCTTGTTAATAATAGCAGTCAGGGGTACTTTCGTTGCATGAGACGCGCGCGCTGGCTGGCACCATGGAAAGGCTCGGAGGAGAAGCCGGTGATTTATCACTGCATCACGCGGGTGGTGGAGCGGCGGTTGGCGTTTGGCAGGGAGGAGAAGGAAAAAATGCGGACGTTGATGCGGATGCAGGAGAATTTTACGGGTTGCCGGGTACTGGCGTACTGCCTGATGAGTAACCACATCCATTTGCTGCTGGAGGTGCCGCCGCTGCCCGAGGGAGGTCTGTCGGATGAGGCGTTGCTGGCACGGCTGGGGGCTCTGTACGGGGAAGCGTTTGTGGCGGACGTGGCGAAGAAATTGCAGGACTACAGGACAGCGGGCCAGGCGGAAGCCATCAGGGAATTGCACGCGAGCTATACCTACCGGATGCACGATCTGGGGGAGTTCATGAAGACGCTGCTGCAACGTTTCACGCGCTGGTTCAACGCGAAGCACGAGCGGACCGGCACGTTGTGGGAATCGCGGTTCAAGAGTGTGCTGGTGGAAGACGGGATGGCAGCGCGGGCGATGGCGGCCTACATTGATCTGAATCCGGTGCGGGCGGGGATGGTGACGGACCCAGCAGACTACCGGTGGAGCAGCTACGGGGAGGCGATGGGCGGTGGACCAAGAGGCAACGGCAAGAAGGCGCGGGCGGGCCTGGTGCGCGCGCTCATGGCGCACAAGGGGTATGAGGCGGATGCGCGGTGCTGGGAGGGTGCGGTGTCCAAAGACTACCGGATGCTGTTGTTGGATGAGGGCGCGGAGAAGTTAGAGAAAGTGATGGGCGCGGATGGCGAGCCCGCTGTGAAGGTGGTTAGGAACGGGATGAAGAAGGCGGCAGTGGAGGCGGAGCTGGCGCAACTTGAGCGGAGCCGGGATGTGGCGCTACGCAGGATGCTGCGGTGCCGGGTGCGGTATTTTTCGGATGGGGCGGTGCTTGGGAGCCGTGAGTTTGTAGACGGGGTGTTCCGGGCGTACCGGGAGCGGTTCGGGGCCAAGCGGACGAGCGGGGCGCGGAAGTTGCGGGGCAACGCTGCGGCAGCTTCCGGAATCCTCTGGAGCGTTAGAGACTTGAAGAAAGACATCGGTTAACGCATGCCCATGGTCAGAGTCCCGAACCGAGCACCACATCCGCAAGCTCGGCCCTGCGGAGCTTGCCCAAGGGGCTGCGGGGCAGGCTGACAACGATGACCGGCGCTTGCAAGCGCCGGAAACCGGGGGCTTGGTTTTGATAGGCGTGGAGGATGGCGGTGACCAGGGCGGGATCCGTGCCGGCCTCAAGCACCGGCACCAGAAGGTGGCCGGCCCGCTCGTCCGGCAGGGCGGCGATGGCCAAAGAACCGGGGCTCAGCGCGCCATTGGCCAGCGCCAGCAATTCGCTTTCGATCGCTGCGGGATCGACGAGCTCGCCAAGCACCTTGACCACGGCGTCCATGCGGCCGAGCGGCGTGAGCTGGCTGGTTGTTAGATCCACCCGATCGGACGTTGGATGCCATGCGTCCGCACGAGGCCGGAATTTCCAACCGGAGTGGTCGCGGGCGAGCGAGCCGGAAAACAAGGCGGGGCCGGCGATGCTGAGTTGGCCCTCCGTGGAGACCCGGGTTTGCCAGATGGGCAGGATGGGGAGTGGCGCGGATAGATACGATGATTCCAGAGATTCGAGGCCCTGCGTGGCGATTTGGGAGCCCGCCTCGGTCATGCCGTAACTTGCCAGCACCGGCCAGCCAAGCTGGCGGGCGGCCCGCCCGGTGGCCTCTGTCAACGACCCGCCGCCCACCACGATGGCCACCAGCGAGGGCGGAGCCGCCAACCCGGCAGCAACCAGATCGTGCACCTGGGCAGGCACCAGCGAGGTGTGAGTGACGGCATGTTGCCCGAGCCATGCCTGGAACGCAGGTGCCTGCCAGCGGTTAGGGAAGTGGTGGATTTGACAGGCGGCCTCGAAAGCCCTGGCCACCACCCCGAGTCCGCCGACGTGATGGAGGGGCAATGCCAAGCCCCAGCATGAGGTATCGGCCACCTGCAAGTGGCGGTTGACTGCGGCCGCTGAAATGAGCAGCGCCTGTTTGGACAGGGCGATCCACTTGGGGGTGCCGGAACTGCCGGATGTTTCAACAAGCACCTGCCCGTCCAACCCGGCATCCCGCGGGATCGCGCCGGGGAACCCACCCGCCGCATATGGCTGAGGGTCAGCCCAGAACCCCGGATCTGTTAGTAATGTCGCGTCCATGGCAGGGCATCCAACAAATCATCAAATCCCAGACCGGTACCGGCGGGCGCTTGGAACACGGGCGACCACGGGCCGAGCCCCTCGGTGAACGCGTCGGCCGCGAACAGGTGGTGCGTCTGCAAGCCACAGACGCCGGTCAGGCCCGGGAATTGCAGTTCCAGCCGCGCCGCTTCCCACGCGGCAAAGGTCTGGCCCAGCGGATGATCCATATAACTTGTTAGAACCACCCGCTGATGGTGGCGGATGGCGGCCTCGGCAAGCGGGAACGGCTCGTCGATGGCGGGCTTGATAATCATCACCTGGGCGGCCGCGCTCAGCACCGTGGCCTCCAGATCCACCGCGAGCTCCACCCCGGTGCGGCGGTGCAACTCCTTCCATGGGGCCTCCGCGTACGGGCAGGGATCCTCAACAAAATCGATCGCCTTGCGGACGGCCTCCGGCAGACATGTTAGAAAATCCGCCACCGCCTCCGTGGTGAGACATTCATTGAAATCGAGGCGCCAGCGCAGGGCCGGAAACTCCCCTGCCATGGCGGTGAGGAAGTCCGCCTCCTTCGCCAGGCTTATGCCGCACTTGAGTTTGACGACGGCGAAGCCGGCCTCCGCCGCGCGGGAGATTTCAGTGACATCCGCGGTGGCGAGGGTGGCGTGGCTTGGCGGCACCTCCATTTCCTCGAACAAGGAATCCTCGTGGCTGCGGGCGGCGGCATCGTATTCCGCGCAGCGCAGGGCGCGGCGCACGATGGGCCAGTGCCGCGCGCCCCGCAGGTCGGCCAGGCATTTCTCCAGCGTGGGATCGCCAAGTTCCGGCCACGGATGAATGCAGCCGAAGCCCCCGCCCACGCGAATGAGCACCCCCTCAAACTCACGCCGCGACGAGACGGCATTGAGATACCCCCGGGTCTTGAGCCGATAGCGGAAGATGAACGGGTGGTTGTCCGGTGAATTCGTCATGTAATGTTAGATTGAGTCGGGAAAAAGTGCCGGATCGCTTCGATGACACCAGCTCCATACCCCGCCTGCGCGACGTAGCCACCGACGGCCGTGACGTGATGTTTGACCTCGGCCAGCGCATTGCCCGGACAAGCCACCATTTGAGCGTGCCGCGGGTCGAGCATTTCCATGTCATTGTGGCTGTCCCCCATGGCGAAGCAGTTGGCCGGACCTGACGCGTAATGCCGGGCCACCGCGGCCAGGCTGCTGCCTTTCTGGAAATCGCGGTGGCCGAAGCGCAAGTAGATCGAGTTGCGTTGCCAGCCGAGGAGCGGCTCGTCGCGGGTGAGTGTTTGCACTTGCCCGATGATCCACTGCATTTCTTCTTCGGTGCGGGCGATGATTCCCGCCGGTTCGCCATCCATGGCCAGCCACTCCGCGCCGGTGGATTCCTCGACCACATGCCGGATGGTGGCTAACAATTTGCGCAGCCGCTTGAACAAGCCATGGATTTGTTGTGCGCAGGTCCGGTTCCATGTGTCATGCGGCAGCCAGCGACCGCGCGGGCTGCGAAAATAGATCTCGCGTTCACGGGCCACCACCCAATCCGGCAGAATGGGAAACCGGCTTTCGGCAAAGCCCTCGACGATGAACGGCAGCGAGCGACCGGTGTTGATGCCCCATGCCATCGCATGCTCGCGGCACAATTGTTGGATCAGCTCGAAGAACCCGGCGGGGACCGGTGGCTGGCCGGCGGGATCGTGCAATGTGCCGTCGAAATCGAAGGCAAGCACGGTGGCAACCGGCGGTGCAGGAGCGGGGGCTTTCATCCGGGGCATTAATACACGGCCACACGGGGCAGGTCGAGCCGGGAGTTGGATTGATAGATCACCCCCCCGCGTTGTCACCAACGCGCCTACGAGCCTGCCGGCTGGTCAAAGACCCCCAGATCCCATTGATTGGACCATTCAATCTTGAAGCCCTCGCCCGTGAACTTGACAGGCAGCCAGAGGTAGCGCCCATCGATTGCATTCTTGGGCCGCCACAAATCGAACATGCAGATATAGGCATCCTTCTTCCCCTGGACCTGAAGGATATAGGTGCTTTGTCCGCCGAAGGTGCGGTTCGGTCCCATCCGGTTGCCCGGGTTGGTGCCCACGCAGGGGTTGCCAAGTTCCTTCCACGGCCCCCAGATCGAGGGGGCGACGGCGGCGCGGGCGTCGTTAGGGTCCCATCCGCTGCAGCCCGACGCGATGAAATAATACCTGCCGTCGCGCTTGCAGATGGCCGGGGCTTCCATTTCGCGTTTTTCGAAGACGCGGATGACCTTGCCAGCAGGCGCGAGGTAATCGTCTGTCAGCAAACTGATATGCAGGGTTGCGTTGCCTTCCGAGGCGTAGAGTTGATAGGCCTTGCCGTCATCATCCACAAACAAGGTCTGGTCACGCGCCATGGAGTCGTCGGGACGGAAACTCTTGAGGTATTTGAACGGCCCCGCAGCCTGCTCCGCGACGGCCACCCCGCTGCGTGCGGCGTTGTACCCCTGGCCCTTCAACTCCAGGTGAAACCACATGACGAATTTTTTTGTTAGCTTGTTGTAGATGACTTTGGGGCGTTCGATGATGCTGCCGTCGGTGATATCACTGGCGGGATCCTGGGAGACAGGCAGGGCGATCCCGGCGTCCTTCCAGTTGTACAGGTCGCGGGACTCATAACAGTGCACGCCGACGTGCGCGACGTTGCCGGCATCGCCCTCGATCTTGTGCTCGCCATACCAATAGTAAACGCCGTTGTGAAACAGGATGCCGCCACCGTGGGCGTTGATGTGCTTGCCGTTGTTGTCGAGCCACAGCGCACCCGGCTCGAACGCGGACAATTTGGCGGGCTCGGCGGCGGGTGCCAGGTGGGCAAGGCTTGCTGTTAGAATGGTGAAGGCGAGGAGTTTCATGGGGACATTTTAAGGAGGATGGACATTCCTGTCCATCGCTGATTACGAAGAGGAGGACAAGAATGTCCCCCCTCCTTAGTGAAGACCGTTTCTGGCAGTATGAACCCGTTCATTTCAGCAGCGAAGTGAACACATAAGTGCCGGAGCCGATTTCCATGACCGCGCAATTGCCCTGCATCCTGGAGGAGGTCACCCCGCCAGCCTTGGCTGCAGGCGACCCACCTTCCTTGACCTGATTCAAGTCCTTTGCCGGCACCCATACCGTGGCGGTTGTGTTGGGAGGGATGGTCACCGTGAGCGTCAGGTGGTCGCCGGCGATTTTCCAAGCGCTGGCGATCCTGCCATAACCCGAGTTATAGCTGCCCTTGACCCACGTGAGGTCGCCGACGATCGACGGCTTGATGATGATTTTTTTGAAGCCCGGTGCGGCTGGGTCCGGACGAATCCCGGCCAGCGTTTGATAGAACCAGGCGGAGACATCGCCAAACATCACATGATTATGACTGCCGCCGCCGCCCCATTCCTCCCACAGGGTGGTGGCCCCCTGGTTGATCCAGGCACCCCAGCTTGGGGCGGTGGTTTGCGCGGTGATCTTGTAGGCGACGTCGGCCCGCCCATTGTCGGTTAGGGCATGCAGCAAATACTTGGTGCCAAGGATGCCACAATCGAGGTGATTGCCCTGGCGTTCGACATTGGCGACGAGGTTGTTGACGATGGCGTCCACCTCGGCGGGCAACGCCAACCCCTGATAGAGAGCGCATGCCAACGCGGTCTGCGTGCCGCCGGCAACCTGTTTCGTCTGCTTGTCGACAAACTCCCGGTTGAACACCAGCTTAATGTCGTCCGCCAGCTTGGCGTAGGTTTCCGCGTCCGCGGTTTTGCCGAGGATGGCGGCGATTTTTGAGACGATGAGGGCGTCGCAATAGTAATAAGCAGTGGAGGTCACCCGTTCGGGCGTGGTGGTTTTGGCCGGGCACCAATCGCCGAGGCCAATGCCGACGATGCCGTTTTTGGTTTTGCGGCCCAGGTAATCGACGTAGCGTTTCAGGTTGTCATAATGGTCGGCGAGAATCCGCACGTCGCCGCGGTATTGATAGAGATACCATGGAATGAGGACATAGGCGGAATCCCAGGACGGGCCATTGCCCCAGGCATAGCCCCAGCCGCCGGTGGGGACGATGCCCGGCAGTTCGCCGCTGTCGCGTTGCTCATCCTTGAAGTCCTTCATCCACTGGGTGTAGACGGCCGCGGCATCGAAGTTATAGAGACCGGTTTCCGCCGCCAGATGGGCGTCGCCGGTCCAGCCGTTTTTTTCGCGCTGCGGGCAGTCGGTCGGGTGGCCGTGGAGGTTGTTGAGATAGGACCAGCGGGTGCATTGTTGGATCTTGTTGAGAAGGTCGTTGGAGCATTCGAACGAACCGGCGCTCCCGACGTCGGTATGCATCACGAGCGCCTGCAGGTTCTCCAGCTTGGGTTCACCGGGGTAGCCGGTAACCTGCACATATTGGAATCCATGATACATGAAGCGGGATTGCCAGATTTCAGTGCCGACACCCTTGAGCAGGTAGCGTTCGGTCTGGAACTCGGCGGATTTGCAAAACGCCTTGATGTTGTCGGCATTGAGGGTGCCGTCCTTGTGCAGCATCTCGGCGTACTGGAGCTTCACGTCGGTGCCAGCCGGGCCGCTGACCGTCAGGCGGGCCTTGCCTGCCAGGTTCTGGCCCATGTCATAAACGAAAACGCCGGGCTTCGGCTGGCTGACCTTGACCGGGCGGATGACTTCCGTGACGCGGATCGGCTGGACCATTTGGGCGGTGAGTTTGCCCTTGGGTGCCTCGACCACCTTGGCCGCCGCCCACGTCGAATCATCATGGCCGGCAGTATCCCAGCCGGCTTTTTCCAAGCGGGCGTCATACACCTCACCGCTGAGCATGCCATCGAACTGGATCGGACCGGTGGCGTATTTCCACGATTCGTCGCTGACAATCACTTGGCTGGAGCCATCGGCGAACTCGACTTCCACCTGCAACAAAAGCTTCGGCCTGCCGCGCCATGGTGCGGTATCAAAGTCCCAGGCGTTCTTGATGTGATAGTTGTACCAACCGTTGCCTAACATCACACCCAGGGCGTTGCGGCCGGTTGTCAGTTGCGCGGTGACGTCGTGGGTCACATAGAGCACGCGGCGGTCATAGCGGGTGAACTTCGGGTCCAACTCATGATCACCGACTTTTTTGCCGTTGATAGAGAGTTCATAGTAGCCAAGACCGCTGACGTAGGCGGTGGCGCGTTTGATGGGTTTGTCGAGGGCAAAGGTTTTGCGCAACAGCGGTGCCGGTTCGACGACGGCCGCGGTCGGCGAGCCGATCCACTTGGCCTTGACATCACCCGGGTCTAACAGACCCATCGACCACAGCGCCGGCTGGCTCCATGCCGCCGCCGCGCCGGCGGAAGATTTGGCCGTGCCGGCCGGCGCGGCGGCACCCGGCGCAAGCCACACCCCGACCTTCCAATAGCACGGCTGCCGGCTCCGCAACGGCTTGCCGGCGTAGGCTACATGCAGAGATTGATCCGCAACCACCTTGCCGCTGTCCCACAGGTCGCCCTGGTCTTTGGCGAGAAGCTCCGGCGCGGAGGCGACCAGAATCTGATAGGCCGTTTGTCGCTGTCCTCTGTCCTCTGTCGCCTGTCCCCTGCCCTCCATCTGCCAGCTCAGCCGCGGCTGCGGGGTGTCGATGCCGAGCGGGTTGTCACGGTATTCGCAGCGGAGGTTTCCGACGTCCAGGCCGGCGGCCATCGCGAGCGGGGAGAAGGCGACGAGGCAGGCCAAGCCGAGGCGAAGGCACATGACCAGCGGGGATGCTGAGGGAGTTTTCATATTTCAAGCGGGTGCGGGAACGCTCGAATGATGCAAGCATGCGACGAAAAAGCCAACCATGGAATTGAGGGCCCGTGGCGGCGGATTGCATCCGCCACGCCTATCCCCCATGGGCAGCCACCACATGGAGACCCACCACATGGAGACCCACCGCATGGGCAGCCACCGCATGGAGACCCACCGCATGGAGCAAGCTCCATCGTCCATATGGCGGGGGCAAGCCCCCGCACTCCAAGGCCGCCGTGCGACCTATCCCCAATAACAGGTCACTGACAACCGCCTTTCACCCCTGCCCTATCGGCAGGGGTGGAAGACATGGGATCATTTGTATGACACACCGACCGCCTTGGCGCCGGTGGGGTCGTTGAAGGCGTCGCCCGTGGTGTCGTTGTAGGCGCCGAACTCGGTGATGCAAGGGTTGCCGTTGGTGGTCTGGATGACCAACAGACGGACCTTTGTCGTGCTGCGGCTGATGATGGGAGCGACAAAATCCGCACCGATCGCACGGCCATTGAAACACCCGACCCACTTGCTGGTCTTGGCGTCCCAACATTGGATGACATAGCGGATGATCGATGAGGACGGATCTTCCTTGAGTTTGAATTCGTTGATGGTGGTGGGGGCGGCGAACGTGAGCTCCAACCATTGCTCCGGAGCGGCTTCCGCCTTCCAAGCCGTGCCGTCATTGCCGTCAACCACCTTGGCGGCCTCATTGCCGGCCACCGCCGAGGACGCCGTGGCTTTCGCCTTCAAGGCGAGGTTTTCCGTGCTGCAGGCCTTGTTGAGGGGCTTGACCATGCAATCCTCAAATTTTGAATGCTTGTCCTTTTCGGGGTCGGCCACGCGCATGAGGACTTCACCGGGTGAGAGATAGAACCGGCATTTGCTCCAGGTCGCTTCGGTGCGGTCCGTGGTGTTGATGATGGCACCCTTGCCAAGGCGGATGGGACGCTTGGACTTGCCGTTGATTAGGCAGTTCTCCATTTTGACACCCTTGTTAGGGTTGCCGTCGGAGGCATAACAGCAGAGCAGGAAGCCGGGGCCGTCGGTGTCATGGAAGAGGCAATCCTTCATGGTCATGTTATCGCAGTTGCCCTCGAAGTCGAAGGCCTCGGCGTCGCCGCTGCCGCCGCCGATATCGACGTATCCCCATTCACAGTTTTCAAAGACCCAATCCTTGCAGCGGAAGAACATGGAGCCGGCAACACCGTTGAAGGAGAGGAAATTCTTGTAGCGGCCGGTGTCGTGGGTGACGCAGTTGCGCATGCCGCCGCCTTCCACGCCGCGGATCCCCTGCTGCCATTGCATGCCCTCGTCGAACAAACAATCCTCGAAGAACATGTTGGCGAACGGATAGATGAAGGACGCGCCCTTGTTGAAGTTGTCCGGGCTGTTGGTCCAGACGCCGGAGGCCAGCCTGCGGAACACGCAATTCTTGATGCTGATGTCGGTGAGCACCTTTTTGTTCTCGAGCTCGTAGGTGAAGAAGCAGATGCCCAGCCCGATCTTGCGCTTGGGATAATCCTCGTAGTGCTGATAGAGCGTGGCATCGTGGAAATAGCAATCCTCAATGGCAAAGTATTTCTTGGTCGGGCAATTGTCGGAGTATTCCGCGTAGATGCCGGTCATGCAGTGGATGAACTCGAGGCCGACGATCTTGATGCCGCCCTGGTTGGCCAGACGGATGCCGAAGCGGTCCTGCTTGTCGTCCTCGCGGTCGATGATGGGCTTTGGCCCCTTGCCGTAATAGCCGATGACAATCGGATTCTGGGGGGTGCCTTCACCCTCCGGCGAGAGCCCTTCGTTCCAGGTATCGCCGCACTTGAGCAGAATGCGGTCGCCGGGGGCGTATTTGATGGACGCCTTGGCCAGCGTCTTCCAGGGTCCGGTGCCATTGCCCGGTTCCTCGGCCAGACCGGTCCAGGCGTCGTTGCCGGTCGATTGGCTCACGTAGTAGTTTTTCGCCTGCGCCGGCTGGGCGCCGAGCCACAAGACGACTGAGACGGCTCCGAGAAGGGAGGAAAAGCCAAGCTTTGTTTGTGATGCTGTCATGATGCTGTGTTTTGCAATTTTAATGCAGGGCGAACTACGCCGGAAACACAGGAGGACTTTCAGGTTTTTTGAAAAAGATTTTTGCTGGGCAGGGGAGGATGAGGGTGGTGCCCGAGGTTCGAACCTCCTGACCTCGGAGGATATGGCTGTCGCACTTAAGGAGCGACGACATTTTTGTCGTCGTGCGCAAGGACGGCCCATGAGCAGAGTTGCACCATGCATCCGCACCCACCACAGGAACCGAAGCGCAGCGAAGATAGCCAGCCATAGGCTGCCCGGAGGGCGAGCGCAGCGAGGCAATGTGGTGGCTCCTTATTAAGCGCCGGGACTAGGCACCCGCAGCATGGATGCCTACTTGGTGACCTTGGCGCGGATGAATCCCGTGCCAGCGAGACCGCTGGAGGCGTCGAGCCTGAAGCGGCGGTATTCCCAGCCGCCGGGCAGCGCGGGCAGGCCGACCGGTGGCGGAGTCTCAGTGACGACACTGCCGGGGAAGGTGAGTCCCAGGGAACCTTCGATGGTATAAGTGATGCCATCGACCGTGGCCGTCGGCGAGGGCGAGCCGCTAAAGACCGGCGAACCGGACGCGTTGCGCACGGCAAGGGTTAAGGTCAGTTCCTTGAGGGTGTCGGCATTGGTATCCTCGGTGGCTGCGCAATGGTAGCCGCTGTCAGAGCCGCTGACCGGATTGCCGTGGAATGCAAATTCGGATAGATTGGTGACGCCGTCATTATCGGGATCGGCGTCCGGGAGTTTTTGCGCGGCGGTAAGGGCCGGCGTGTTGTAGTCCACACTGTTCACCCAGTTGTCGAAGGGCTGGCCGGGGCTGGCGGATAGAACGAGCTTGCCGTTGGTCTCGGTGAAGGTCCAGGTTTTGGTGCCATCGACGCGGGTCCACGTGACACCGTCGACGTTGGGGGTGAAGCCGACCACGCTGAAGGTGGAGGTGAAGGATTCCGTTAGGGTGGCGGCATTGACCAGGGTCCAGGTGCCGGTGGCGACGGTCACGGCGGAAGTGTCGATGGTGAAATCACCGCTGAAGGTGGCGGTGGCGCCGCCGCTGATACTGTTGTTAGATGCGTTGCCGACCACGAATTTCAAGCCGGCGTTGTCTGCCAGAACCAGTGAACCACTGTTGACCGTGGTGTTGCCGGTGTAGGTGTTGATGCCGGAGAGCGTCCAGGTGCCGCCACCGCCGGTCATGACGATGGCAACCTTGCCTGCGCCGTCCGCGATGGTGCCACTGAAGGTCTTGCTGCCATTGATTTTGAACCTTGCGGTGCCGGTGGTTGCCGCCACGCTGTTGGTGAGGGTGCCGCTGCCGTTGATCGCGGGCAACTCGGCTCCATCCTGCCCGTTCAAGTCGAAGGTGGCGCCGGACTCCATCGTGAAGCCCCCATCGTAGTAGATTTGTCCGACCTGGGCATTGCCGAGCTTCAAGGTGGCGCCGCTTTTGACGTCCATGCCGTTGGTGGTGGACCAGTTGACAGGGTTGCTGCTATTGCCGGCGAGGATGGCGGTGCCCTGGGTGACGGTTAGGCTGCCGCTGTCCTGATAGTTGTTGGCAAGGATCACGGTGCCAGGACCGCCCTTGGTCATCCCGTTGTAGTTGCCGTGGGCACGGGTGAGGGTGAGCGTGCCCGCCGCTTGGGTGGCATTGACCAGATAAGCCGCATCACCGGCCGCACTCAGGCTGTACGTGCCGGCCGCGCCGCTGCCGGAAAACTCAAGGGTCCCGCCAGCAAAGACCCCAAGACTGCCGACAGGCAGGCTGCCACCACTGCCAAAGCTGAGGGTGCCGCCATTGAGGGTTGTGGATCCGGTGTAGCTGTTGGTGCCGGCCAGGGCCAGCGTGCCGCTGTTGCTCTTGGTCAGAGAGGCGCCGCCGCCGATACCGCCGCTTCCTGTTAGAACATAATTTTTGGTGGCATCGACGGTGACGCTGAAGGGTGCCACGGAGGTGTTCTGGGTGATCGTGATGGGAGCTGCGCCGCTGGCGGTATCGTCCAAAAACACAATGTCGCCGTCCACATAGTTGATGGCCGTGCCGCCGGCGTTTTTCCAGTTGGCGGTGGTGTTGATGTCCCACACTGCGTCGCCCACGCGCCAGTAGACGGTGGTTGGCGGCGGCGGGATATCGACATAATAGGCCTCGAACTCGGCGATGCCGGGCGTGCCGCTGGTGGTTGATGTGACTAACAGGCGCACCTTGGTGGTGGTGCGGCTGACGATGGGCGCGATGAAGTTGCTGCCCATGGTGCGGCCGTTGAAACAACCGAGCCAACTGGAACTCGTGCTGTCCCAGTATTGGATGGTGTAGCGGTCGATCAGGGAGGCGGAGTCTTCCCGCAGCCGGAATTCATTCACGAGGGTGGGGCTGGCGAAAGTGAGTTCCAGCCACTCGTTGGCGGCCGACGCCGGGCGCCAGATCGTCGAGGCGTTGCCGTCCTTGGCCTTGCTGGCCTCGTAGCCGGCCTGCTGAGATGAGGCGGCCACCGCGGTGGCCGCCAGCGCCAGATTGGTGCCGGTGCCGGCGTCGCTGAGGTTGCGGGTCAGGCCGTTGATGAAAGTAAAGCTGGTCTCATTGTTGCACCTGGCCTCGCCCGCGCTCAGATAGATCCGGAAGCTGGTGAACTGCGCGGTGTTGGCGCCCGGGCTGGCGTTGAAGATTTCCTCCCTGCCAAGGTTTGAGCGCGGCGACTTGCCGTTCCAGACGCAATTGGTGAACTGATTGCCGACGTTGCCATGGGCGGCACCCTGATAGAGCATGATGCACGGGCCGTCCGCGTCATGGAACAGGCAGTTGGTGAAGGTCATGTTGCTGTTGTTGCCCTCGAGATCGAACGCCTCGCCGTCGCCGCTGCCGCCACCCCGGGAAACAAAGCCCCACTCGCTGTCGGTGAAGGTGAAATCCTTGAGACGGTACATCATCGCCCCGGCCACCCCGTTGAAAGCCACAAAGTTATTGAGGCGGCCGATGTCATGGGTGACGCAGTTGGTGATCTGGCCGCCGGCAATTCCGCGCAAGCCCAATTGCCATTGGTACCCTTCTTCGAACAGGCAGCCGGAGACGGTCAGGTTCGCGAAGTTGTAGAAATTATCCGCGTTATAATCGAAGTTGTCCGGACTGTTGGTCCAAATGCCGGAGGCCAGGCGGCGGAAGACGCAGTTCTTGACCGTGATGTCCTGCAAGGAAACGTTAGATGACCACGACTCAAAGGACCAGAAGGAGATGCCCACGCTGATATTCTTGGCGTTGTAGTAATCGCCATAGCCACCGTAACGGAGCGAATCATGGAAATAGCAATCCTCGATCCAAACAAATTTGCGGGTGGGATTGCCGGTGTGATATTCCCCGAAAATGCCGGTCTCGCAGTGGGAGAATTCGAGGCCGACGATCTTGTACCCCCCCTGATCGATCAGACGGATGCCGTTCTTCTGGGCCACATCCCCGCGGTCGATCAACGGCTTGTTGCCCGCCCCGTAGGAACCGATATAGATCGGATTGCCCGCCGAGCCGTTGCCCTTCGGTTGGAGTTCCTCATTCCATGTGTCGCCGCATTTGAGCAGGATCGCGTCGCCCGCGTTGAGGGTGACCGACGAGGCCTGCGCCAGCGTCTTCCAGGGCGCGCCGCTGGTCAGGCCGGCGTTGGTGTCGAGGCCCGCGGATTGGCTCACGTAATAGGTCTTGGCGGATGCCGGCGCGACGTGCAGTTTGATCTGGTTGCCAGTCGTCTGGATCGAGTAGGAGAAATTGGCGTCCTGCGGTGGGGCGAGAATCTGGCTGGCGCTGCCGGTCAGGGTGCCGGTGTAGGTGAGGATGACATAGTCGCCGAGACCGAAGCCGGCGAGTTGTTGGGTGAGGTTGACCTGGGTATTGCCTGTTAGAACAAGATTGCCCGTCACGGCCACCACGTCGCTGGTGCCCGGCGCACCGGCCTTGATGTCCAAATTGGCCACGTTGAGCGTGAGGCCGTTGCCAAGGGCGAGCGTGCCAAGGGTCGTGGCATTGATGCCGGGGGCGAGATGACCGGAAGTCTGCGCCGTCACCGCCCCGGCGACGCTGCCATCGCCGGCCAGGCATGAGGACGAACCGGCAACCGTCACGGCCGTATTGCCCAAGCTGCCGCCGTTGAGCCGCAGCGCGCCGGCATTGATGAGCGTCGCGCCGGTGTAGGTGCTAGATCCGGCAAGGGCCAGCGTGTTGGCCCCT
>CAIKDP010000454.1 GCA_903826205.1 Akkermansiaceae bacterium | reverse complement strand
TACAATGTCAAATCACCGGAGAAACTCGTGCTGCGCCCCAAACAGGAATTGCTGCTGAGGTTGCTGCGCGACCACGGCAGCCTATCCCCCGCCGAGATCTGGGCGATGCTCGCGGTTTCCAGACAGGGTGCGATGGATTTGCTGCGCCCGCTGCTGGAAGCAGGATTGGTGGAAAAAATCGGCGGAAAAAAAACCGGTCGATATTCCCTCAAACATTCATGAACGAAGCCGAAATCCGCATCCGCTCCAGCGCGGCGTCCAACTCGGCTTTTCTGAATCTCACCGCCCGGCCGATTTTGTAATAGGGGACGAGTCCGGCCATGCGCCAGCAATAGAGGTTGCGTTTGCTGACCCTGAGGTAGGCGCAGGTGTCTTTTTCGGTGAGGAGTGGGGAGTTGGTTGGTTCGGTGCGCGGCGAATCGGTTGGCGTGTCCATGCCGGTGTTGGCCGTGTCAACCTGGGGAGGCTTCGTCTCAGACCCAAGACTGCAAGACCCGAGACGCAAGACGAAGCATTTGATCTAACGACAACGCCTTGCCGTTTTCGATGACTCTAACGGAACGGCTGGCGACAAATGGCGGCAACCCGATTGCCATTGCGGTTCCAGTTGGCAAAAATGGTGAAAAATACTGCTGGCCAAGACCGGCTAAGATGGGCTATTATCTGCCGTAACACGCTCATTATGAACACTTTAAGACACCCTCTTAATCAATTGGTCCTAGGTTCAAGTCCTAGCCGGGGTACCCGCCCAAAGCCTTAATCCTCAAGGGATTGGGGCTTTTTCATTTTGATAGGGTTTCCCCCGTGTGCCCGTATGTAGCCCTTATTTTCCGGCGATATTGATAGAATGGCGGCAATACGGGCACCAGCGCCATGTCCTCGGACGGGCCTGGGTTTCCCGAATGCTGCGGAATGTCTACCACACGACGTCCGGAATATCGAGTGGAAAATCGGCTTGTCGAATCGACGACGGGTGAAACACTGGCCCTGCTACACGATGTCATCCACTTCATCAACTGCCACCACCGACACCCCGGACGACCTGCATACAGCCGAAGAAATCGCGGCATTTCTCAAGGTTGATCCCAAGACCGTGCTCAACTGGGCCAAGGACGGCATCATCCCCGAAGCCTTCCGTGTAGGCCGCACGGTCAGGTTCTCGCTGGACGCTGTACGATCCAGCCTGGATGTGAATTGTGCGGGTGATGGCCGGAGTGTGGAGTTGGCCGTTATGGCGCTCAGCCTCGTGATCGGTCCCAGCTTTCGCAAGATTCCGAAGGTGGATCTGGGCAGTATCACCGTGGACGAGGTGGCCGAACTTAAACGGTTGTATGCCGCATACTCCGCCGATCTGGATAAGCTTGAAACACCCGCTTCGCCGATGCCTTCCCCGGCGGGATTCTCGATCTGTCGTCCGACGTGGATGCCTGGCTGCGGCGGATGAATCTGTCGGCCGGCACGCGCAATTCCATGCTGCTCTGCGTCAAAGTCCTGTTTTCCTTCGCCCGCGAGCGCAACTACCTGCCAGCCGAGCGCATGACCGCGGCAGAGCAGATCAAGAAGGTGAAGGTCAAAACTGACGACGTGTCGGTCTTCACGCCGAAGGAGATGGAGAAAATCCTGCATGCCGCGCCGCGCCATCTGGTGCCCATCCTCGCCATCGGGGCGTTCTCCGGGATCCGCATGGCCGAACTCAACCGGCTCGACTGGTCCGCCGTGGACCTCGAACGCGGCCATATCGAGCTGCGGGCCAGCCAGGCGAAAACCGCGTCGCGCCGGATCATCCCGATCACCGACAACCTGCGGGCGTGGATCGAGCCGCTGCCGCGCAAGGGCCAGGTCGTTAGAACCGTCCTGCTGCACCGCGAGGTGACGGCACTGGCCAGGGCGCTCAAGCTGGAATGGCCCCGCAACGTGCTGCGCCACTCGTTCATCAGCTACCGCATCGCCAAGGTGAAAAGCGCCGATCAGGTGGCGCTCGAAGCGGGCAACTCGCCGTCGATCATCTTCAAACATTACCGGGAGCTGACCACCGAAGACCAAGCCGACCAGTGGTTCGGCATCCTGCCGAAAGACGGCCAGTGGGAGACCACCTATCAATGGGACCACCGCGCACGAGTCGTTACCCTGCCGGAGTCCGAGGCATGAACGCCCCGTTCAATCCGCGCGCCAATGGTGGCTGTTAGACGCGGATGGTGCATGAGACGGCCGGTCATATTGCCATACCTTGTGCGGCCGGCACGTGCCCACACGCGGCACCCAACGCAAAATCCGGGGCATGGAGAGAAGCCTCCACACCCCGGATTTGTGACGACCCCAAAATGGTGTCCGCTCAGCCCTTGAAGCTGGAGTTGGGTTTGCCGTCGTCCAATAAATCGCCGATGCGGTTCACGGCGTCCTTGAGAATCGAGGCGGCAGCGAACACAACCACGCCGATCGTGGGATCGACGAACGGGATGACGTTGAGGGCGGAAACGAGGCCGGCGACCTTGCCGACGAAGCTGAGGTATTTGAGTGCTTTCATGGTGACCGGGGCGCGGTGTCAACGGCGACACTCTGATGTGTTGCCCACTAACTGGCTGTGAAGCGGTCGGGGGGCGACGGGCGAACTCTTCTGGTAGAATTCCCTTGGCCAGGTGGCAGGTCGGTGATTGAATCCCGTGTAAGAATGACCTTTCCAGCGTCGGGGGACGGAGTCCGTGCTTCCGGGAGGCTGTTCCACCTGTAACAGCCTCTGTGCGTTTGATTCGATCAAAAACACGGAGGCTTAACACCACGTTCTGCCAAGAAAATGAAAAAGCATAAGACAATCCTATCCTTGGTGTTAGCCTGTGTGATGTGCCCATCATGCTATGTTGATGATGTATCGAAAGAAGGCCCGATAAGTAAGGGCTCAGTAATTACACTACAGGAGCCTTACTATTTCATCGATAATCCAGGGGATGATCAACTTGTAGCTGTGAAGGATTTCAAAGAACTTCCGAGTTTTTCTAAATCCAAGACACTCTTGCCGAAAGGCACTAGGATTCAGTATCTCAAGACAATCAGAGTAGATGCGTTTATGGCACCAATGCCACGTACGACAGCTTACGGGAGCGTTATCGGAATGGCTGGCATGACCAAAGTAAATATTGATGCTCTTATTAGGGATGAAAACGTCCGTCGGCATGGAAGCCAACGTCAGCAATAGCCTTGCAGAACAAGTCATGGCGCACCAACCGGCATAAGCACCTCAATTTCATTTCAACATCCATTCAACCGCGCCGGTGGGCGCACATCTAACGTTCGACTCAAAAATGATTGTCCGCCCAACATTCACCCTGCTCGCTCTATGCCTTATCGGCGGGGCGGCAGCCGCTCCAGAGAAGAAGACTGTCGATGGGGTTGACTACCATGTTCTCCATGTGCCGATGACATCGGTAAGGATCATCTGGAAGGACAAGAATGGAACTCCACTTCGCACTTTTCCGGCGGTTTTACAATACCTAAAGGGCGAAGGGTTGCAGGTGGACACGTTGATGAATGGCGGGATTTTTGAACCGGGAGGCGTTCCTAGCGGTCTGCTTATCCAGAATGGCAAGGTCTTGAACCCTGTGAACAGAAACAAAGGCGAAGGCAACTTCTTTCTGCAACCAAACGGTATCTTTCTCGTAGGCTCTGCAGGTGCTGCCGTGATTCGGACGGACGAATACCCACTGAAGGACATCACGATCCAGCAGGCAGTCCAGTCAGGACCGTTGCTATTGAGACAGGGCAAGGTTCACCCTGCATTCAATGCGAATTCGACATCCAGGCTACATCGGAATGGCGTCGGTGTGGCGAAGAGCGGTGAGGTGGTTTTTGCGATGACAGATTTCCATTCCCCGAAGTTTCCGAATCTATACGAGTTTGCCCAACTTTTCCTGACGTTCGGCTGTGACGATGCTCTTTTTCTCGACGGTGATTTAAGTCAGATGAGTTCGGGGTCAGATCTGACTAAAGATAGTAGCAATTTCGGGTCGATTATCGCAGTCACCAGAACCACCAAAGTCGAACAAGGAGCGGATGGCCAGACGCCAGAAGCTCCTCAACCACGCCGCTAAATCACTCCTATCACGCGGCCGCCATCACAAAACCGTTCGCTGAAAAAATAATATGTCAAGACGCCTCATACTGATTTGCTCACTTGGAGCCGTGGCAGGAATTTTCGTGATCCAGCTCAATCCGGTGAACAGTATGATTCTGAGGCTCGCATTTCTTGGGTGCGTCGTTGGGGCCTGGATTGGATACACGACTCTCTCATGGAAGCGCAAGCCCTTGAGGGTGGCAGCACTGATTCTACCACCGCTGGCGGCTATTCCATTCATCCTTCCCGGCGGCAAGATTGATGCGAATGAACTTAGACAGGACTACGTGCGACGTATAGCTGAACTCGAAGGCACGAAATATTTTTGGGGAGGAGAGAGTTCCAGAGGAATCGATTGCTCTGGATTGCCCCGGCGAGCACTCCGCGATGCCCTTTTGGCATACGGAGCTCGGCACTTCAACGGGCGCGCATTTCGCGGCTATTTTGAGCAGTGGTGGTTTGATGCCAGCGCGAAGGCGTTGGGGGAAGGTTACCGCGATTACACGAGCCCCGTTGGAATCACCGGAACCATTCAGAAGATGGATTACAGGGATTTGGCCCCAGGAGATATTGCTGTTACGACCAGTGGCGTCCACGTGCTCGCATACGTCGGCGATGGTCGATGGATTCAAGCAGATCCGGGGTTCGGAGCCGTTGTCACTCTTGATGGCCGGACAGGAGACAACGGATGGTTTCTCAGCCCGGTCACGACCCATCGATGGCAACTCCTCACGCAACGCTGAAACAACAGCGAAATCATGTATGCCAACCTTCCCTTCGCCACTCAACCACCCAGCAACGCCACCCATTAGCGCGGTGGCATCACATTGAACATTGCTCGACAAAAAATGTTTCCGCTTTCACGACTTCTCATGTTGCTCACGATTTTCAGCGCATCGATCGCTGACGGTGCGGTGGTTATTCGGTCTGGCTCTTTCTCGCTTTACCCAGACAACAACGGCATCGCTCAGATCGACTTGAATGGGGACTCCACCGCTGATATTCAGATCGACACGTCGTTCGACGCCACGTCTCATAACGATGGCGCATTTTTGCTCAACCTCCTCGGTGACGCACAGGTGGCAGTAATTGGAAATATCACACAGTCATTCGCCGCTGGACAAGTAGTCCGACCCGCCGATCTGATATACGCTTCCGCCCCGGCACGGATCTTAACAGGAGGAGTAGTGGCTGATGCGTTAGGGAATCCTATTTCGGAGGGATGGGGCGGCTGCACATACGACGACTTAGGTAACGTCATTTGTCCACCTGGCGGGCCAACGAATCAAATCGATCTCTTTTTTGTCGATCTTGGTTCGGGATTCGCCTGGATCGACCTCGACACCAAGAGGACGTCCTATTTGGGCGTGCTAGACGCGCAGTGGGGCTATCAGGCCGGTGCAGCTTCGGCGGTAACGCTCATTCCGGTTCCCGAGCCATCGATTATAGGGATGATAGGTCTTGCTCTCCTCGTCACCTTACGCCGCCAGAGACCAAATCAGTCGAAGATATCGTGGCGCACCAACCGGCACAAGCCATTCAATCTCACACCACCATCATTCCACTCGCGTCAGTGGGCGTACATTAAACGTTGGCCAATATAGAGAATAAACAATGCACTACCAACTAACCATGGCTTGCACATTTCTCGGAATGATTAGCTGTTCAAGGATTCCTGAGGTGCCTAAAGTTACCAAACCTGGTCTATATAACCTTCCCGTAGAAGTTGAGCCTGGGCTCATTCTCGCTGAAGTAGAGTCTATAACCTATCCTTCGAAGTATGACCACTTAAGGTTGCCCTGGCATCACCCCATTCATATTCGCTACTATGCAGACAAGAAGGAACGCAGCATGACTATCATGACTAAAGGTGATAGCGATAACTATTTAACATATTTAGGAGTTCAAGCATATCAAGATTCGGGAGCCGCGGCATCTATACGAAGAGGTGAAGGATATGACGGTCCCACCATAACCAAGCACATAATAAGAACGCGGACAGGAGCCGTAATCGTCATATCGGGAGATAATATTGGACAAGAGCAAATATTTATTCAGTCACTAACTAAATCACCTAACGCACCGTAGTGCCTGATCCCACGCCGCCAGACCATAAGAATGCCGAATGGCTGGACAGCCGGCGTAAGTATCTCAAAATCATGAGAAACTCCTTTCAATATCCGCCGATGCCAGCATATTGACGTTGCAGAGAAAATGAAGAAACTCCTCAAGTCAGCCTCCGTCCTGTTGATCATCCTCCTTGCTTGTTTGCTTTCACACAAGTCACATACGATTGGCGCATACCCGGAGAATCTTTGGACAAGGCCCGGACATTTTAGCCACCCGTCAACGACTGTCGAAGTTCTTACATGGAGCCGGACTGAATACGGAATCGTGTGGGCCTGGTTGGTCCATGATTCCTGCACGAGTGAGCGAGCTTGGTACGTCAGGATCGAGCCGCGTTATCTTATGATCTATGTAGCCGCCTCGTTTTTCGGGGGGCTTGCCACGTTTTTTCTCACTGGACGGAGATCCAAATTTGCCGAACAAATCGCGGATGGCAAGACGCCAGAATCCCCGCAACCACCCTACTAACTCAAACCAATAGCACGTCTGCCATCGATCAGACGTTCACTTTCTCCGCAACTTCCTGACCATGCTCACCAGCGACAGAATGCCAACTAACAGGCCAACAAGCAACGATGCGGCCCGCAGGTGCCATTCGATCTGCTCCTGATAGGATGTGATGACGCCCAGCACCGGCGAGGCGGTGCCGATGATGGCGTTGCGGACATAGTCAAGGTCGATGTCGAAGGGCGGGCGCATGATGGTTAGGCTGTTTCCTGGGTTGCTTGTCAAAGCGGCCGGCCATGCAGGTCCATCCCATCGACTGGCGGCTCAAGCGTCACCCTTCCGCCGTCGCCCATTACGAACGCGCGTCGGGGAGCGAAGTTCTCTTGCGGGATGAAGTCGGCCACGCTCTTACCCACCAGCGATGCGAGGCGGCCGATGTGGTCAACAGACTCGCCAGCGCAGGCGAGCCAGAGAGCTGCACGGCTGCCCATCGCTTCGAGGATTTGATCGGGAGTCACAAGCGCGTTGTCCCAAAAGTCGGCATAGCTCTGGGTGTGCGCTCGCGCCCTTGCCGCCAGTTCGGTGTTGAGGCGCAATAGCAGCGTCTCGGCTAACACTTGCGGCAACGGCTTCGAGGTTTCGGTTTGAATATCAAGCAGGTTCATGGTCGTTTGTTTGGTTAGAAATGAAAAGTTATCCGGACGAGCCCGCAGCCGCCATGACCACCGGACCCACTCGCGATGCTGCCAGTACCGGCACCGCCGCCACCACCGCCGCCGCCAGCCGCACCGCCAGCGCATCCGTTTGTTGCCCCGGAGAGTGGAAAACCACCCCATCCCCCGGTCCCGAACAACGTAAGGGGGTCGGTATATCCTGTGTATTGGGATTGAGGAACCAGACTGTAAACGCCTGCAACACCCATTCTTCCGCCTGCGCCACCATTAGCGGAAACATTCGTAGAGGTGATTCCGCCACCCGATCCGCCGCCAGTTGGTAGAAGCATCGTCACTGCGGGTGCCGTCCCACCGACTCCGCCAGTACCAGATGCCGCCGCGCCTGCCCCGGCGGTGGTGACTTGCCCGTGCACGAGCATCGTGTTGCCAGTCGTCGTGCCTGCGACCCCTGCCGTAGCCGTGCCGCCGCCACCACCGGCCCCACCAGTAGCATAAACACTCAGGAACGAAGATGAGTTGCCGGTGCCACCGTTGTTCCCATCGTAAGTCCCACTTGTTATGGCGGCTCCGCCAGTACCCCCGGCCCCGACCAGATACATTTGCGGCCATGAGAACCTGCTGATAGGGACAGGTGGGCATACCACGACGTTACCGGCCCCGCCGCCACCACCGCCGCAGCGAACGGCTCCACTCACGCCTTTCCTGCCGCTGCCACCACCACCGCCGCCGCCGACAAGAACGAAACTGACTGCTTTCGCTCCATCTGGTAGAGCAAGAAATCCGCTTGTGGGTTCGGTGAATTCATAGACGGTGGTGCAGCCGCTGAGGGCGGTAAACGCCTCACCCTTTGTCCCCGCCTTTGCGACGGCCATTCCAACAGCCCCTGCATCAGATAGAGCGTCAACGCTCCGGTCCAGCACTTGCGTCCACACGTCAGGAAAGGTGGTGTTGAGGAACTGGTCGAATGGTCCGGGTGAGTCT
>CAIKDP010000453.1 GCA_903826205.1 Akkermansiaceae bacterium | reverse complement strand
CGAAAAAGCCCGCCGGGTTTGTGGCCGGGCGGGCTGGGAAAGTGGTTGTGGGCGGATGGTTCGGCGAGCGGTGCAGGCCCGGCGCCGATGCTGGCGTTGCGGTATTTTTCTGACACGGCAGCAGACTGCAAAAGATGTCGACGGCGCCTTTAGGATCGGGCTAATCCGCAACCAGCCACAAGCAATCCATTCTAATGCAGATCCCTGCCATCTATGCCTATCACCTTGCCAAGGATTACGGCTATCGCATAGGCCAAAGCTATGGCCAATGCCATTGCTGCAACAAACCTGGCGACTTTGGCCAAACCCGATGTGATGCGTTTATCCCCCGCGGTTGATTTGTATTCCAGTGAATTGCGGAAATGAATCCATCCGAAGGCGGGCAAGGCCATGATCATTGCAGGCATGACAACATAACCGGCATATCTGTTGCCACTTTCTTCAAGTGCGCCCCAGACGAACATCAGAGTGCCCAGAGTGACGGCGCATAGGAGCATCAATCCGCATCCGGATGTATTCTGTTTGTCTTTTCCGGTCATCGGACTGGGATTGAAATTGGGCCGTGTCGTCTTTGCCCAGGTATACCGCAGGCGGTCTACACCGTGGAATTCCTAACTCATCTGACAGACTGCCACAAGGAGAAAGCCTCGAAAACCCTGCCTCCGGGTATCCAGCGTGGACACCCGGAAGCGGGATTCATTTTCAGGTCAGCCGACAGCCGCGAGCTTGCGTGTGCCCATCTGGCCGAAGCGGGCCAGCACCTCACGCGCATCACTGCGGGCAAGTTGCACGGCATTTTCACGCAGGCGTGTCAGCCCCTCGGTGAGGCTGGTCATGGCGCCCTTGTCGTTGCGGTAATCCTCGGCACTGCGGGTGAGCAGGTCGCGGCGGAATTTTTCCAATGTCGCTTCCAACTGTTGGTCACCCGCGAAGTTGAGGGTGCGGAAACTATCGATGAACGTGGCGAGCCGGTTGAGGGTCCGCTGGTGGACGCCGTTCTCAGATCCGTCGATGGTGGCCAGCACCTCACTGGCGAGCTTGGCGGTCTCCTCACGCATGGCCGCCACACTCTCGCGAATGAATCCATCGAGGTCGCTTTGCAGGCGTCTGGAGGCATCCTCGGCGATGCGGCGGCGGTCGTCCGCCACCTCAATTTCAGCCATGCCTTCCACCACCTCCAGCCGGATGCTGTCCGGGGCGGCGATCTGGAACAGACGTGTCTCGAAGGCAAAGCGCTTCGGGATTTCATTGTAGGGCGGAAAACTCTGCTCAATGGTGGCGATCAGGTGATCCGCGTCACCGTTAAGATGCCGGGCGGCCTCGCGCCATTCTGCCATCGCGCTTTCACGCAAGGGGGCGTAGCCGGCGACAAAGTCCACCATGGCCTGATAGAACTCTTTCTGCAACGCGTCGAGTTTGTCCTTGAGATCTGCCAGACGCGGGTTGGGGACAAAGCGGCCGATGCCACCCAGGAACGGGAAGCTGGAGCTTTCAACGGTGGCCTGAACGCGGGATTCAATCAGGGCGAATGCCTGGAGGGCATCACGCGGGATCAGGCGTTTGTGGCCGAGCTGGATGAGCCGGTCGCTGACATTGGCGGGATCAAGCCCGAGGTCTTCGGGGTTGAGACGTTTGCAACCGCGCCAGTAACGGACGGAGGTTGCGACAAGGACTCCACGGCGGCACACGGCTTCGAGGAGGGATTGGTTGTTCGAATTGTTTGGATTGTTAGGATTCATGATATGGTTATGGTTGGGGGTTGTGGTTTGTTTTTTTCAGGGGAAAGCAAAACGCCCGCCGGTCCGGATAGACTGGCGGGCGCTGGTTGGTGGTTAGGTTATGGTGCCGGGCGGCCGCCAGTTCAGTGGCTTTTGGCCATCAGCCAAACAGCGGCGGCCACCCCGGCAGCGACGACAATCCAGGTGTGGCCATCGGCGATCTCCAGCAGGAGACCGACAACGCCCAACACAATGAGGATTTCAACGATCGCGCGGGGTCTCATCATAATTTTGGTTTCTGTTACGGTTGCGGCGACGATGTCTCGACGCCCTGCGGCGCCGGGATAGGTTATCTGATTCGCTCCGCGCTGCCTGCGGGGCGGGTGGCGCGTGCAGTGTGGGTGCCGGCCGGGCAGGTGACGGCAGTTCAAGCACCCGGCTGGTTGGAACCGTGTAATGGTCCCGCCAACCGGGCATCTGCAAATGGCGTTCCTCGGGTTGGGGCGGGCTGTAGGATCGGTAGCGTTGCAGCCAGACGAGGCCCCCTACCGCACCGCCTGCCAGCAGGACGAAGCTCACGACGCGGATGGTGCGGAGTTGCTGTTGTCGGACCTTGAGATCCTTTTCGACAACCGCCACCCGTTGCTGCACTTCCTTTTCTATCCTGGCAGCTTCGGCCTTGGATGACTTGGATGACTTGGATCCGGCCTCTTCTTCGGGGCAACCGCACAACAACAGCACGGCTGCGAGCAGGATGAGTTTTCTGTTCATCCGGTTGCTCTCCTTTCCGGTTGTGTTTGGGCCGGCAGCCACGCCATGCATTCGTTCTTGTATTGGCACCACGAGCATTGCATGCCCGGTTGCGGGTGGTAGCGGTGGGCGGCGATGCCCTGAACGGCGGTTTCCAACAGGGCGATGACGCGGCGCTTGCGATGCAGGTCGGCCGGCGGGGATGTGACCCGGATGATTTGTGGCGTTTTGGTTTTCACCAGGAACACGAGGTCGAGTGATGGCGGGACCTGACCGGTTGCGATTTCCATCAACAGTTGGTAGCTGACAAGCTGGATCTCATGGTCGAAGGCCGCGTTGCTTGGATCGGGCTTGGTGGCGGCCGATTTGAAATCAACCGGCGTAAAGTTTCCCTCCACCAGATCCATCGCACCTGTCAGCGGGACCGACAGGCCGGGGATATGCTCTTTCAGCAGCACCTCAACGGCCCGTGGCTTTTCCTTCATGGCTTCCGGGGAATCCAAGTAGGCCGCCACCACCCGCAACCCGTCAAGGCGCGCCTTTTCACGGCCCTCATCGTCGAAGTTCACCGGGCCTTCCTCTGCTTCGAGGTCTGTGAACGATTTCTCATAGGCGGCGGCAATGGCATCCGGTGAATCATCGCCGCCCCGCCACCTTGCGATATGAAAAACCTGGAGCGCCGCATGCACCGCCTTGCCAAGATGCAGGGCCACAGGCGTGTTCTTCCGGATACAGGCAACCCGCTCGAAGTAAAACTTGAGCGAACAGCCCAGATACGACTTGGCCGCTGACGGACTGATATGCTGTGGCAGCGAGCTGGTCCGCCGTATCCTGCCAGTGCCTGATGGCGGGTCGGTGATGGTGGCGATCATGCGGCCCTCCTTCCATTGGCCCCGTTGGCACCGTTGGCACCGTTGTAGGCGGAGCCGTTGCGACGTCTGGTGCTGCCCTGGCTGTTGCTGTTGCCATTGCCGTGGGTGTCCAACAGTTCGTCGATGAGCCCGGAGGCTTCGATCTTGTTGAGCAATCGCACACCCTTACCGAAGCGTTCGATGGCGAGGGATTCCACGCCGGCTTTGTCGAGTTGGTGTTCCTCGACCAGCTTGAGGATCAGGTCCCGTTGCTTGTCAGAGCATTTCCATGCGGGACCACGTTGCCAATTGGCACCGTTGCCGTTGTTGCCGCCGCTGGCATCATTGCCGTTGGCATCATTGCCGTTGGGGGCGGGGTTGGCGTTGCCTTGGTTGTTGGCAGACGCGATGGCGGCCGCGATAACTGCTGCAAGCGCAGAGGCGCTGGCCGATCCGCTGGCGGATCCGTTGGGTGCCGGGTTGGCGGCACCGGCTTCCGCGGCTGGCTCCATACCGTAATCGTAGGGCGGGACAAATCCCACCGTTTCGATCTGCTGGTCGACATTGGTCTGGAGCAGTCGGTAGAGACGCTCGGTTTCCGCAGGAATGTCGGCGGTGGTCACCAACTCGGTCTCGACGGAGACGCTGAACTGATGGGATGAGAAACCCGGAAGACCGAGCTTCTTGCTATAATTTGAAATCATTTTGATGGCCATAATGTTGATATGGGTTGGGGGTTGTTGTTGGTTGCGCACAAAGGCCCGGCATCATGCGATGACCGGGCCTTCGTGCTCTGGTTGTTGGTTGGATGTTTGTTGGATGTGACCGCTCAGGCGGCATCGGTTTCGCGGATTGGAATCACCTTCGGCACCTCCTCCTCACATATATGTAGCGATGAAGCATCTTCCGTGAATGATCCGATGGACTGCCGGAGCAGATCGTCGGCCAGACGGGTCATCGGCATCCGTCGGCGTTGTCCTTCGCGGTAGAGGGCGCGGACAACGTCATCGGACAGACGCGGGGAATACAATGTTTTTGACATGGTGTTGATGGTTTGATTGATGGGCAGTAAATGCTGCTGCTTTCAATTCCATATAACGCGACATGGCGGTTCATTTCACGATAGCGAAGATCTGGTCGCGGGTCGGCAATACGCATTTATGATCATGTTCGGATCGCCCTAGATATGTCTTGTATTTGGTGGGCCGATATGAGAGAGTTTCAACGGCCGGATCCCTAACTTCTCACTGGCCTATAACTTACCCAACACTGCCATGACATACGAACCGTTCAGGAAGCTCATCGACGTACTGAGCCGTAATCCGAAATTGCGCCCGGCCACATCAGGGCCTGCTGGCGACAATGCGTTCGACGATACGTCGTTTCAGATCAGAACCTATAAGCGGCCGGACTGCGGATGGTTTGTGGTGGAGCGGCTGTGCGCGGCCAACATGGCATTCCCGATCTTTCCCGAGGGAAAACTCGCATACTTGCGCTGGGCGCTTCTCTGGAAGATGAGGCCGGATTTATTTGGCGATCATCCGTCAATCGCTCCAGCGATCCACGCCCACAGCCTTCATGCCGACGGATCAAACCTCGCGACCCGGGCTATCCTCAATGCGGCGCTGATTGCCAAGGATGCGACCATCGAGACGGTGGCGGCCGCGCTG
>CAIKDP010000452.1 GCA_903826205.1 Akkermansiaceae bacterium | reverse complement strand
AGCCGCCGGGGCCGCGGCATTCAACGACTTCTACATGTCCGCCATCAACGAGATTGGTGTCACGCGCCGCGATGGACTGTTCCTCCAAGTGGGCTTCGACAGCACGGACTCGGCCGTCGCGTTCCAGAAAAACCTGCTCGACCACAACACTTCCTGCAACGCGCTCCCGCACGAGGTCGGCCCGGCAGCCCGCAATCTGCCGATGTCGCTCGCCTGGTCGCTACTGGTGCTGCGCAGGCAGATGACCGGCCAGCATGCCGCCTATGCGCCCACGGACGCCCAGGTCATCAACCTGAGCTTCGCCGCAGCAGGTCGGTTGCTGGCACGGCACCACCAATGCATGGCCGACATGGCGGCGGCGGCAGAATGGGCGCGCATAGGCGTTGTTGCCGCCCAGGTGGTCCTGAAGGTGCGCGGCAAGGGACCGATAACAAAGCGGAATTTGGTGCGCTGTTTTGATACTCAGAAAACTGCTCTCTACCAGCCGGCGATTGAAACTCTTGTGGCAGAGCAAGTGCTTGAATTGACGCCAGACGGAATGCTTCAACTCGGGTCGCGCAGCTTCGAGGACATGCAGGCCAGACACGGGCTTCCTGTAGCCATGGCGGTATAGGTGGACAAGTCCGGGCGTAGCCATTCTGACCATGGAAGGACCTGAAATCGGTCGAACGGCTTTGTGGTCGCAACTTCAATAACCGCCGCCAGCTTCACTGCATGCAGCCTCCTTGCACCGGCATCGACAGGCACTGCCGAGCACTGACAGTTTGGAGTCTTGGCCTCCATTTTTTTGTCAGGAAGCCGGTCCAGAGTTGGCATTTCGTGCGTGGAGCGCCGTCTCGACGGCCTGAACGGCAAATTTTGCCGGCGTTTGGTCGGTTTGGAGGGGTGCGGTGGTGCCCATACAGTCAGTCTTTCAAGCGATCCCGTGCCAGATCCCGGTGAAGGCCGCAAATTCCGTTCTCCGGCGCACTGACAGCACTGCCGGGCACAGACAGGCCGTTCGGAATGCCCGCCTTGGTGGACCATGCGCGGGTCGGTTTGTCCGAAAACGACACAGGTATGTCGTTTTTCAAGGGTGTACATTGCAGGTGCCTGGCCCCCACATGTTGGGCCAATCCATCGAACGCAGAACAATACGGCGATGCCGACGGTTGCGAAAATCGGGAACCGTGGCAGCGTCCACGATGGAGTTCGCCGAAGTCACCTGCCCGACCTGCTTCGAAGTATTTGAAGTCGCGGTGCCGCATCCGGACGAGATGCCAACGGAAGTGGACTATGATTGTGAGGTGTGCTGCCGGCCAATGGTGATCGTATTCACCGTGGATGACGTCTATGCGCGCGGCTTGGCGGATTAGTGGCCGCCCGTGAGTGGATCCCCTTGGTCGGAACAAAAGGCCCTCATACCCCGGGCGGAATCTTATCAACCATCAGCGTGCGGAGGCATATTTTCCTGCCGTCCGCCACAAAGGTGCCGTCACCGACAGCATGGAAAGCGCGGCGCTTGTGGCCATCGGGATCAATCCATGCCCGTACCCCCTCAAGGACAAACAGGTCGTGCTTCTTCACGTAGTCGATGATGCGGCATTCGATGTTTGCGATGCACTCGGCAATGAGCGGGGCCTTGACGGCTTTAGCCTTCGCCGGGGTCAGTCCGAACTTGCGGAATTTATCGGTGTCGGCCCCCGAGCAGGTTCCGATCTTCACCACGGTTTCCGCCATGTCCACTGACGGGATGGCGATAACGCATTCCTTGGTTTGCATGAGTGCCTTGAAGGAGTGATTCCATGCGCCCGTCACAAACGCCAACTTCGGGGTGAAGTCCATCACCAGCGTCCATGAGATCGTCATGATGTTCTTCTTGCGCCCGACTGCGGTCGTGACGAGGGTCACGGGGCCGGGTTCTATCAACATGAAGGCTTTCGCGATAGGCAGCTCTTTCATAATGGATGATGCGAGGTTTGGATTTCCAAGCCCGGTTTCTGATCGGGTGGGTCATATCTTGCCACGGATCTTTTCCCAGTTCAAGACTTGCGTGACTTCGCACACGACGGCATCAACTCGTAGCCTGCCATCAACCGCCGCAGTCGTTGCGGTTGGAAAGCGGCTGAGATCCCACGTCGTCGTTATTGAAACCACCCTTCCGCAAACATCACGAAAGAAACAACTGCAAGAATCTCACAGCGAAATATCTTGGTATGGCGGGGCATGACTGCTATTTTCGTGCCTGAGGAATATCGCTTTTCATCACAACCATGGAACCCATCCGCCGCTCCAAGAACCAGCAGGATGTCAGTTTGTTCGGATGGGTGGGAATAGCAATTGGCAGCGTGTTGAGAGGCGGAACGTTCAAGCTGTCCGTGGCGGTGGTGGTGATCATTGGCGGCGGTTGGCTCTTCATGCAGCAGCGGTCCATATCAACCGTCGAAACGCAAACCGCATCCCTGGAGAAAAAGATTGCGGCCACCCGGCCCCAAAGTCTGGTCCCGCCAGGTGCCGCGATGAAGGGACCAACAAAAACAGACGATGCCGAAGACAGGACCGTTGACTGGAAGAAGATCCTTTTGCAACTGGCCGGACAGGGTGACCGCCGCGAGTTAACGCGTCTTTGCAAACGGCTGGAAGGTATGACCAGTAGTGAGATTGGCGCCGCTATCGATGAGATCGGCCGTCTCGATTTGCCCGCCGACTCCCGCGACCAATTGGCGAGAATATTCCTTCCGGCCCTGGCGGTAAAGGATCCGGAATCCGCCTTGAACAGGTTTCTGAAAGCCGGAGATTCCCGCGACCCGGACATGACAGTGACTTGTATCCTGACCAAAGCCCTTGATAACTGGGCGCGGAAGGATTTGGGCAAAGCGAATGCGTGGATGGACCGGAAGATATCGAGTGGCGCATTTGACAGCAAGTCGCTTGTCGGGTACGCCCCAATGCGCATCCAGCTTGAAGGCGTGTTGGTCCGCGGTCTGTTGCCATCAAATCCCGCCGCAGCCGGACGCCGTTTGACCGAACTGACGGAAGAAGGGGCATTCAGGGTGTTGAGCAGGGATTACGTGTATGCGTT
>CAIKDP010000451.1 GCA_903826205.1 Akkermansiaceae bacterium | reverse complement strand
GGGGCAGCCGCCATTCTCGGTCATCGCCATCGAAGCGGACGGCAGCCGCTACAAGGTGACGATCAAGGAAGGCTGGGTGATCGACCGCAGACCGAAAACCGCCGATCACCCGCACGTTAAGTTTTTCATGCCCGAGTATGGCGGCATACGGCTCGACACCAGACCGCGGCCGCAAATATCCATGTCGATTTACGACATCCTCTGGTGCCGATATAAAACCGACAAGGCCGGCCTTGTCACCGGCACGCCTGAGATCATCGTCGATTCCAGCGATCATGACGGCGTTCACTACTGGCCGAAAGACCCGGAGGGATACGGCGGGGATGGCGACTACTACGTGAAGTTGTTCAAGCTGGAACTGGACGACGATGGATTTCCGAGGGTGATTGTCTATCAGCAAAGCGACATCGAGCATTACGCGCAGCTCTGGACCGGCGAGAACACGGGGGCCGGTGCGGGCATCTACAAGAAGCACGACGAAGACACAAACATTTACAAGTTCCGCTCGGTGGACGGGCGCGGCGGCTACACCGGAGACTATCCTAACGCGGGCGTCACTGCACAAATCAAGGCCGTGACCGACGGCGACGTGGTGCGGGTGATCGGCAACGGCAAAAAGGGCTCGCGGGTGTGGAAGGACTGCGATGGCAACGAGATGATGCGGATCGACTGGAACGATGGACTCGTCACCTCCAGCGAAGACGAGGAAATGGAAGCCGGTTGCGATGGATATTCCTCCAACTACTACAACATCTAACCAATGAATGTCGCCGTAATCATGACCGACGCCGCAGGGTATCCCAACCGCGCTGAAATTCTTGACCGCACCATGCAAGCCGCCGGCATCCGGTTTTTCCGCGTCTCCCCGGTGGATCGCCCGCAGCCGGGAGCGTTGCCGGTCGATCTGCCGTCCGAATGGCTGCCCACCGACGAGCGCCCGCTCCACCAGAAGCATTGGTATCGCAACCACCTCCACTGCCTTGCAGCCGTCAGGCGATACGGGATCCAAGCCGATCATGTGTGGTGCGCGGAGGCCGACGTGTCCGCTTCACCCGCCACCTGGCTGCGTCTGCTGGAAACCACCGCCGACATGCCGCACGACGGGTTGTGGACGCGACTCTCCCACCGCAGCGACAGCCCCGGCAACGGATGGTTCAGCCATGCCACAACGCCGCCATGGGCCGATTGGTATTGCCTCGGGGCGTTGTTCCGCGTCTCGGCCCGTGCCCTGGACTGGTGGGAAGCCGCCGCCGCCGAAACCCGCGAGGTGTTCACCGAGATCGCGGCACCCAGCATCATCGCCAGGGAGGGCGGCACGATCAGCCGGATCAACCGCCCGCATCACCCGTCGCTCTATCACTGCGGCACGATGAAGTTCAACCCCGGCCACGAGACCCGCACGCCGCCGATCCACCACCCGCGGATGTTCCGCCACCCGTGCAAGTTTGACGAGCGGTTGACAGCCGCACAGGAGGCGTGAAGCTCTACGTCGATCTCGAAACCCTTGAACTGATTGAGGGGCCAGGATTCCGCAACCCGGT
>CAIKDP010000450.1 GCA_903826205.1 Akkermansiaceae bacterium | reverse complement strand
CGCCGGACCCTCACTGGCTGGCAGAAGATGGAGGGTTCACCAAAGGCGCTATCCAACGGAATGTGGCCGGTGGCCGACTGGCGCGAGTTTGTCAGGGTCCGGGGGCTCAAGGCGAGCAAAACGCCGGTGGGCAACGAGGAGGCACTCAAGGCCCGCAAATTGTTGGCCGAGGTGGAAGAGAGGGAATTGAGGATCGCCGTCAAGAAGGGTGAATATGTCCCGCTTCATCAGGTTAGAACCGAATGGATCGGACTGGTCGCCCAGGCCACATCCATCCTGCGGGCCAAGTTTGAAAATGAACTCCCGCCAATTCTATCAGGTCTCGACGCCACCGGCATTCAGCGGGAGTGCCGCCAGGCGATTGATGAAGTTCTCCGCAGCCTGCACGAATCATGAAAATCCTGCACGACATCTGGCGCGAGGCGTGGCAGCCACCTGACCGGCGGCCGCCGTGGGAATGGTGCGAGGATCACGTCGAGGGCATCCCGTATTCACCCAACCCGGGACGATTCAGGTCAGAAAACTCGCCCTGGATCCGCGAGGTCATGGAAGCCATCGTTGACCCTCGCATCCGTCTCGTCTCCATCATCGCATCGGTCCAGTCATCGAAAACCACGGCACCGGAGCTGACGCTATGTTATATCATTTCCAACTTGCCAGGTCCCGCGCTGTGGCTTGACCAAACCGACGAGGATGCACGCGACTATTCCGAGGCGCGGTTGCAGAAACTCTTTGACCAGTGCGAGCCGGTGGCCCGCCTCATGCCCACCGGCATCCACCGCCACAAGCGCAAGAACAATGCCATCCACTTCAACAATGGCATGGTGCTGTGGATTCTGGGGGCGCACAACAAGACCAACCTGCAGCGCCGGTCGATCCGCTGGCTGGTCGGCGATGAGACATGGCGCTGGCCCGAGGGTCACATGTCGGAGGCAGAGGCCCGCGTCACCGCGTTCGGCTGGCTGGGCAAGTGCATCTTCATGAGCCAGGGCGGCGAGGAGGATGACGATACCCATAGAAAATTTCTCTGCACCGACCAGCGTGAGTGGACATTCGCTTGTCCGGAATGCGGCCACCGCCAACCGTTCAAGTGGGAATGCGTGGAGTGGAGCAAATCAGCCAGGGATGAATTCGGAGATTGGGATTTTGACGAGGTCCGGCGCACGGCAGCAATGCGCTGCGAGTCGTGCAACCACCATTTTGACGACGGCGACCGGACGCGGCGAGAACTCAATGCAACCGGCAAGTTTGTCTCCAAGAATCCAAAGGCGTCGAAGGAAAATGTTGGATTCCATTGGAATGCTCTTTGCGCGATGAGCTGGGGCCAGCTTGCCGAACTCTACCTGCGAGCCAAGGCGGCGGCACGCAAGGGGGATGTCTCGTTGCTGCAACAGTTCTATCAGAAACGTCTCGGCCTGCCGTGGCGTGAATACGTCGAGGACTACAAACTGGAGATCGTAAAATCCGGCTACAAGCGCGGCGAGTCGTGGGAAGAGGAAGGGGCTATCAATCCGAAAACCGGGACCATCCTCGCCGCGCCGCTGCCCGAGCGGAAGGGCTTGATTCCCCTGCGATTCCTGACGGTGGACTGCCAGATGGACCATTTGTTTCTCGTGGTGCGGTCGTGGTCGGCGGAAGGATCGAGCCGCCTGGTGTGGAACGAACGGGTTCTGACGTTCACCGACATCGAGGTGATTCAGGAACGCTTCGGCATTCATTCGTCGCTTGTCTTTCTCGACGCCGGCTATGCGACCTATGACGTATATCGGGAGTGCGCCAAGCGCGGCTGGGTGGCGCTCATTGGCGACCGCCGCCCGGTCTATCCGCACAAGGGGCGCGAAGGCAAGACGGTGCTGCGGTTCTATTCTCCCCGTCGCAAGGTCGTTCTCACGCACCGGCAGACATGCCACGTTCACTATTGGAGCAACCTCAACATCAAGGACACGCTCGCACGCCTGCGCCGCAACCAGGACGCCAGGCAGGGGCCGACATGGGAAGTGCCCGACGACATCGACGACGACTATCTCGCCCAGATGGAGAGTGAGCAGCGGGTGAAGGAAAAGGGCCAGTGGATGTGGAAGCAGATCGGGTCACGACCGAACCATTATTTCGATAATGAAGCCATGCAGGTGACTGCGGCCACCATGCTCAAGATCATCGGGCGCGAGGCGGTGGCGAGTGCCCCGGTTGACACCCCCGAGGAAGAGTCATGACAAAACCGCCGAAAATGTGAGCGCGATTCTTTTAGCCATAGCCGCCGCCTGCAACGCATACGCCAAGTGGGTCGAGTGGCAACTGACAACTCATAAGGAAACCACCACCAATGCACTCGAAGATGAAATGGATCGTCTGGCTGCCGATGGCAGTCCTGCTGCCAAACTGCGCCTCGAACGCCTACAACCCCGTCTCGCCCGCATCCGCGCAAGCAAACCATAGCGCCCTCTACGATCCCCCCACTGTAACCATGATCGACGGAACAGTTTACAATTTCAAGGAGGGTTGCCTCACCGGGTCCGGTCAACGTTGGCATTCGGATTACAGCTACCGAAGGGCCGTCATAATCGGGTCGAAATAATCACCAACCATGAACACCACACTTTGGATCACAATCCAGGAATCCCTCGGCATCACCGCCGATGGCATCCCCGGCCCCCGCACTGCGCAGGCCGTCGCCACCAAGCTCGGACTCGACACGTCAACTCCGGCACCATCTCCATCTGGCTCCGCAGTTATCGACCCCCGGTCCGCAGCCAACATCGCCACGCTCAGGCCCGACGCGCAAACCAAAGCCCACGAGTGGTTGCTCAAGTGCCTGGAGGCTGGCATCAACGTGAAGATCATCACCGGCATCCGCACCTATAATGAGCAGGATAATCTGTATGCGCAGGGCCGCACCAAGGCTGGACGGAAAGTCACCAACGCCCCCGCCGGTTACTCGTGGCACAATTTTGGCGTGGCCTGGGATTTCGTCGTCTTCGACGAAGATGGCCAGCCGCAGTGGGAAAGCCCGCTGATGGAGGAATGCGGCAAGAT
>CAIKDP010000449.1 GCA_903826205.1 Akkermansiaceae bacterium | reverse complement strand
GGCGTTCCAAGGGATGAGACTAGAAGAAATGTTAGGGATGGCGGTATCCCTAGCGTTAGGGATATTCAAGGGATGCCGGCAGGGTCGCGGCCTTTCCACGGCCCTGGCGGTCAACCGCAAAGAACGCAAAGCGCGCAGAGAAAGGAGCGGGCGATGATTCCGAGCCAAAGGGCTGATGCTCCGGCCGGGTGAAGGGAAGGCGTCCGGTGGCGTGGTGGCCGGCGGCAAAGACCGGCTGGCAGCGGACCGCCCGCCCTACAGGTCACCGGGGGTTGGTAATTTGAGATTCAAAGCCCTGCCAGGGATATGCTAATCCGGCGTCCACTTGTAATCGTAACCGGCGGGCGGCTCATAGTAGAATGGGTAGTTGGGCAGGCCGGCGCTGCCGTTCCAATAGATTTTGGTGTAGCGGACATGACCATCTACAAAGCCCGTGACCGACTGCGCGTTGTTGAGCTGGCCTTGGGGCGACGGGTTATGCCAGCTCTGAGCCATGCCGCCGGCAATTTCCCCGCTCAGCACCGTCTTCGTGGGATCGCGCACGGTGGTGAGCTTGCGGTTCGCCAAACGGTAGTCGCCGTTGCCGAGGTTGAGGCCATTGAAGCCGTAGCTGGAAAAATGCGTCTCCGGGGACTGGTAGAATGACCGGTCTGCCGGACAGCGAAACACGGCGAGGTTGGATTGGGCATTGGGCGGGAGGGCGAGATAGGGCAGGATGTATTCCTTGTAGGCGTACGACATATTGGTGACGAAATTGATGGTGTCACCGTAGTCATTGGCATAAAGGTGAATGGCGAGATTGGCCTGGCGGACATTGTTGGTGCAAGCGGCGCGCAGGGCTCTGCCCTTGGCCTTGGCGAGGGCCGGCAGAAGCAACGCCGCGAGCATGGCGATGATGGCGATGACGACCAGCAGTTCAATCAAGGTGAACGCGCGCTGCTTCATCGCTCAGAGCCAGCCGCGCTGGCGCCCTTGGCGGACGGCTTCCGCGCGGCTGCAGACGTGGAGCTTCTCATAGATGTTCTTGACGTGGCTGTTCACCGTGTGGGCGCTGACGGACATGGCGGCGGCGATTTCCTTGTAGGCCTGTCCGCGCGCCAGCCCCCGCAACACGGTCTGTTCCCGCTCGGATAATCCTTCGGTGGCGGGCGCGGTCGGGGTGGCGAGGGACAGTTGCTGGAATTGCTGGAGCACCTGCCGGGCAATGCCGGGACTCATCGGCGCCCCGCCCGCTTCAATTTCATGCAGGGCGCTGACCAACTCGCGAAAGCCGCCCCCCTTGAGCACATAGCCGCACGCCCCCATCTGGATGGCCGCAAACACCGTCTCGCGTTCCGCCGAGACCGTGTGCGCCAGGCAACTGAACTTGACCGCCTGCTCCACCAGCCGGGCGATCAGCTCCACGCCGGAGATCCCGGGCAGGTCCATATCCACCAGCAGAATGTCCAACTCCGGTCGCGGCTGGGCGGCCAGAAACTCCTCGGCGGACGCGAAGGTGTGGACCGACTGCACTCCCGGCTCGCTTTGCAGCAGAAACCGGAGGTTCTCGATCAACCGCGTATCGTCATCCACAATGCCAAGGTGCATAGATCAGGTCTTTCCGCCCGCCGTCGCGGCGGGATGGTCGTGAAAGCGGAGGGGCAAGGGAAGGTCAAAATGGAGCCGGGTCCCGACGCACTCCGTGCAGGAAAAAAACTGGATGTGTTCGGTGGCCGCCCCCGCCGCGCCGGCGGGTTGGTTGGGCCGGATGAAATCGCGGGGGCAAGGCAGCGCCCGCGCCGGGTTGGCCGCCCGGTTCTGTTGGGTCTGGCAGAGTCCCGTTTCCAGGCGCAGCGTGCCGCCCAACTCCTCGACCCGCTGCCGCATGTGCTTAAGCCCGCGTCCCGGCCGCGCCGGATCGGGCTGGAAACCGCAGCCATCATCCTCCATCACCACGCAGCAGGCCTGCGGGGTGAATCCGAAGCAGAAGGCAACGGTGCGGCCAAATGAGTGTTTGAGGATATTGTTCGAGCCTTCGCGCAGGAGGCGCAGCAGGGAAAGCCCGGCCAGCGCGGGCAGGCCGGCCTCCGGCAGGTCGCCACTCACGATGATTTTCCAGTTCACCCCGGCGGGATCAAAAACAAGGGCGGCGCGGCGGCGAGCTTTTTCGATCAACTCGCTCCAGCTCATGCCGTCGCTGTCCAGCGAGTCCATCAGCGAGCGCACTTCCAGGCTGTTTTCCAGGGCGAGGCGGGTGATTTGCTCCAGGGCGGCGTCTTTGCCGGCGGGTTGTGCCTCCCGGCGCCCGCGTTCGGCCAGCAGTTCCACGTTGGCGCTGTTGGCACCCAGGCCATCGTGCAAGTCACGGATCAACCGTTGCTGTCGCTGCAACTGCAACTGTAGTTCCCGGCTGGCCTGCTGTTCCAACTGCAACACCTGCTGCTGGGCCTGATTCATGTCCTGCCGGATCTGCCGGACGCGGTCGGCCAGGGCCATGAAAAACAAGGTCATGCTGAGGGTGATCGCCAAAATTATCTGCATTTCCGGCATCGCCAGGATCGGCACCCAGCCGAAGTATTGCAGCGCGTTCGCCAGGACCTGCAGCCAGAACACGAGCCAGGCCAGCACATAAAAGCGAGCCATGCGATTCCCGCGCCACCAACACCAACCCGCCACGCTCATCGCGCCCGCGCCGATCAGGAAAGATTGCAACAGGAGCAATTGATTCATCTGCCAATAGGGGCCCACCAGCAGCAGGCCCGTCAGCAGGCTGTTTAGCCAGGTGATCCGCACCACCCAGCGGTTCAAGCCCG
>CAIKDP010000448.1 GCA_903826205.1 Akkermansiaceae bacterium | reverse complement strand
TTTACCGACAGCATCGCCCTGACCAATGACATCAGCCAGGGTCGCTTTGGCCTCACCACTGATATCCTCTACGGCTTCGGCTTTTCCGGCACCGCCCGGCAGGCCGGCAAGTCCGTCAAGCTGAACCAATCCGACGTCTTCGGCATTACCCTCATCCCGTCTTACTTCATCGCGGATGGATTGCAACTCGTCGGCCAATTCCAATTCGCCTCGAGCGCCGATCCCAATGGCTTGAGCCTCTACGGGCGTTACGAAAAATGGGCACCTGTCGTTGCTCCGACTGCGAAAGGCAAGGATGCGGGCAACACCTACACCTCGGCCTACGTGGGCCTCAACTATTACCTCTACGGTCACAAGCTCAAGCTTATGAACGGAATCGAGTATTCCCATCTGGGTGGCGGCGACTACGACGGCTACACCTTCCTGAGCGGCCTGCGCTTCTCGTTCTAACTTACACCCGGGGTGTGGGCATGTGCCCGCGTCCCCAACCCTAACACACAAAACACATTCATTATGAAACACATCATCACATTCATCACCGCCGCCGCCATGCTTGGCGTGGCCAACGCCCAAACCCTCAGCCTCAAGGGCAGTGACACCCTGGGCGCCAAGCTCGTCCCGCAGCTAGCCGAAGGCTTCAAGGCCGCCGGCAACAAGAGCGTCAAGTTCGAGATCGCCGCGGAAGGGTCCACCACCGCGTTTCCAGCCCTGGCCAATGGTACCGCCCAGATCGGCATGTCCTCGCGCAAGGTCAAGGATGAGGAGCGCACGTTCTGCCGCACCAAGGGCGTTTACATCAAGGAGCACCAGATTTGTTATGACATGATCTGCGTGATCGTGAACAAGAACTCCCCGGTCGCCAAGCTGACCAAGGCCCAGGTTGCCAAGATCTTCACCGGTCAAATCAAGGATTGGTCGGAAATCGGCGGTGCTCCAGGCAAAATCTCCATCTACACCCGCAACACATCTTCCGGCACCTACAAGGACTGGCAGAAACTCGCCATGGGCGGTCGGGATTATCCCTCCAGCTCGCTCAAGATGGCCGGCAACGAACAAATCGCCCAGGAAGTCGCCAAAAACCCCGGCGGCATCGGCTACGTCGGCCTGGCCTACGCCAAGACCGCCGGCACCAAGGCGCTGGCCATCGATGACATCGAACCGCTGGCCAAAAACGCCAAGGGCTACGCCTACTCACGTCCCTGCTTCTTGTACGCGCCTGACAAGCCAAGTGCCGAGTCCGCCGCGTTCATGGCCTACATCGAATCCGCGCCCGGCCAGGACATTGTCCGGCGTGTGGGTTTCATCCCGGTCAAGGATCTGTGATTTATCATTAGGGGCGCCGGCATCCCGCCGGCTGTGTGCGGCGACCTGCCGCACACAGGTCCCTGGTATTAATCGACAGGTGGAAACCAATAATCTGCTTGTCTAATCCCGTGTGGTTCATATTGAGAACCCCTCATCGTGCATGTCAAAGACAGCCTCCGCCCCCCATCGCTTCAATAAATCCGGCCTCTCCCTTGAGAAAGCCATCAAATTTTTCTTCGCCTCCAATGCCGGTCTGACCATTGTCATTCTCGTGCTCATCATTGTCTTCCTGCTCAAGGAAGGCCTCGGATTCTTTCCCGGTTACCGCCGCGAGCTCGAGATCTATCGCATCGCCGGCCTCGAGTTCGTCGATCTGTCGCGCCAAAACCTAACGACCCACGAACAGCTGGCCAGCGTCCTCAACCGCGCCTACTACGCCGAGATTAACGGCAAATGTGCGCGGGAATTGAAACGCTCCCGGGAGGCGGCGGCGCTTTTCAACGCGTTCTCCGACCAAACCACCGCCACCCGCGACCTCATCCTCAACAATTTGACGGCCGGCATCGACCCCGATTCGGAGATGCTTGCCACGCTGAGGAAAAACCATGCGGCCAACGTCCAGAAGGCTCTCGCCAAGCTGCCGCCCACACCCCATCTCACCCTGACGGAGCGCACCGCGCTCATCGACTCACTGCGCAGCCGCGACGTCACCGCCAAGGACGACCCGCCGCTGGTAGCCACCCTCACGGAGCAATATGCCGCGGCCCAACAGGTGCAGGCCAAGCCCCTGGCCGGACTGCGTGCCACCATTGACGCCTTCGAGGCCACCGGATCGGACCTCTCCACACTGGTGTCTGAGATGACCACGGCCGTGACCGCCACCAAGGAGTCGCTGCAAAACGCCGATATCCTGGAGAAGGATCGCAAGACCCTGTTAGCCGCCGCCGCCCGTGCCAAGGACCCCGCCGAGCGCGCGCGGCTCATGGCGGACGCCCAAGCCTCGCTCGCGGAACAAGCCGACATCGATGGGCCGATGCAATCCCTGATGCTGCGCAAGCCCACATGTATCGAGGCCCACAACGCGCTACGCCAAACCAGCAGCGAAATTCTAACCCAGCTGCCGACGGCGCTGTCCCAGCCCGAAGCCGAGCGCCTGCTGCGCGCCGCCCGCAAGGCGGCACCGGTCTTTCTAACCACCCTCGGGCAGGCGCCCGGACAAATCAGCCAATGGCGTCACGACACGCGGGTTCCTCTCAGCGCGGCGATCCGTTCGTTTCTCACCGGCAAGGACTGGGTCACCGGTGGAGAATGGCAGGATTTCTATGGCATTCTGCCCTTGCTGGTCGGCTCACTCATGATATCCATGGTGGCCCTCTGCCTGGCCATTCCCGCCGGGGTGGGAGCCGCCATCTATATCAACCAATTCGCCTCGGGCCACGAGCAGTCCTTGGTCAAACCCGTCATTGAGTTCATCCAGGCGATTCCCTCGGTGGTACTTGGCTTCATCGGCATTCTGGTCTTCGGCAGTGTCTTGCGTGACTTGTCGCAACTCGATTCACTGGCATGGGTGCCGGGCTTTCCCATCGAAGAGCGGCTCAACATCTTCACCGCCGGTTGCCTGCTCGCCTTGATGAGCATTCCCACCATCTTCTCGCTCGCCGAGGATGCCCTCAACAACGTCCCCTCCGCCTACTCGGAGGCGTCTGACGCACTCGGTGCCTCCCGCATCCAGACGTCCTTCCGCGTGGTTATTCCCGCCGCTTTTTCCGGCATCCTCGCCGCTGTCCTGCTCGGTCTGGGCCGCGTCATTGGTGAAACCATGGTGGTGTTGCTGGTGGCCGGCAACCGTATCAAGATCCCGGATTTCTCCAGCGGTATTGGCGCGTTCCTGCAACCGTCCCACACCCTCACCGGCATCATCGCCCAGGAACTCGGCGAGGTCCCGCTCGGCAGCGTCCACTATCGCGCGCTGTTTGTCGTCGGCATCCTTCTCTTCACCATTGTGCTTGGCATCAACGCCACCGCCCACAAGTTCGTCAGCCGGACCCAGCACTAACATTATTTGCCATGCACGACCCCGAAACACTGATCCGCAAGGGATTGCCCAAGGGCCACTTCAAGGACCTCGCGGTGCGACTGATGCTGGGGATCACCACCTATTGCATAGTCATTATCGCCGCGCTGTTGTTCTTCAAGATCATCAAGGATGGGGTGCCCGTCCTGTTCACCGCCAAGGCACCCTTTGTGGATCTCGGCTTTCTGTTGGATAAGAACGAAACCCTGCATGTCTTCGACGACGCCCAGGGACTGCGCCACCAGTTGCCCGCCTCGCAATACAGCGATTACATCAAGAGCCACGGGGAGGCGCCGATTTATAACGAGCAGACTTTTTCCTATTCCGGCGGCGGCATCATCGGCCCCATTGTCGGCACGGCGCTGCTCACCATCGGTTCGATGGTCCTTGCGCTGTTTTTCGGCGTGAGTGCCGCCATCTATCTGTCAGAATACGCCAAGCAAAGCCCGTTCATTCACGCGGTGCGCATCGCCATCCTCAATCTCGCGGGCATTCCCTCGATTGTGTTCGGCTTGTTCGGTTTCTCGGTGTTTGTGCTGGCCGTTCCGGTCATCACCAGCACGCCATCGGACCGCTCGCTGCTCACTCTGCCGTTGTTCATCGGGGATGCGGTGCTCAGCTTCCAAGGCTGGAATTCCTCGTTGATCGCCGGCTGTGCCACGCTCGCCTGCATGATCCTGCCGGTCATCATCACCGCCTCGGAAGAATCGCTGCGTGCCGTCCCTCAGGGATTCAGGGATGCCTCGCTCGCCATGGGCGCCACCCGCTGGCAAACCATCCGCACCTGCGTCCTGCCATTTTCCATGCCCGGCATCCTCACCTCATCGCTCTTGGCCATCACCCGCGTCGCTGGTGAGACCGCGCCTATCATGTTCACCGCAGCGGTTGCCGCCAAGGACGACCTGCCGTGGCAAGCCCTTGCCAACCCCTTTGATTTGCTCTCGTCGCAAGTGCAGGCCTTGCCCTATCACATCTACACCCTGGCCGCACGCATTCCGGCCTCCGAATACACCCAGCGCGCCCAATACGGATCGGTCTTTGTCTTCCTTATCCTGGTGGCCACGCTCTCCTTCGGCTCCATGCTGTTGCGGGCCAAACTTCGCGCCAAACTCAAATGGTGAATCATCTAGCAAACATCGCCGACCCGCTGCCTCCGGCCATCCGGATAGACCGGCTGTGCTTCGCCTATCAAGCGAAGCCGGCTCTCCATGGCGTCACCCTTGACCTGCCCGCGCGTCAGGTCACCGCCTTTATCGGTCCTTCCGGCTGTGGCAAGACCACCCTGCTGCGTTGCTTCAACCGCATCAATGACCGCATCCCCGGTGCCCGCATCACCGGCGGCTCTATCCACATTCACGGCATTGATATCAACCGCCCGGATATCGACCTCCAGGAACTCCGCCGCCGCGTCGGCATGGTCTTTCAGAAATACAATCCATTCCCGAAGTCCATTTACGAAAACGTGGTCTACAGCTTGCGGTTGAGCGGCATCCGCAAGCGCAGCCAGCTCGATGAGAGTGCCGAAGCCGCGCTGCGCTCCGCCGCCTTGTGGGATGAGGTCAAGGACCGCCTGCACAGCAGCGCCATGGGCCTGTCCGGCGGCCAGCAGCAACGCTTGTGCATCGCCCGGGCCATCGTCAGCCAACCGGACATCCTGCTCATGGATGAACCCTGCGCCGCTCTCGACCCCATCGCCACCCTCAAGATCGAGGAACTCCTGCACCAGCTGAAAGAGCAATTCACGATTGTCATCGTCACGCACAATATGGCACAAGCCACCCGTTGCGCCGATCACACCGCTTTCATGTATCTTGGCAAACTCGTGGAATTCGGGCCCACCCTGCAAATCTTCCAAACCCCTCACGATCCACAAACCCTCGCCTATGTCACTGGCAGTTTCGGGTAAATCGGTTAGATCGGCGGTCGGACGGGTCGGACCTGTCAGACTTGTCCGACTTCTCTAATCTTCCACATCCGGATTGCACCAGCCACGATTTTTTCATCCCATGTCAGTCTCCCCACAGCCGCCAGCCATTCAAGTGCGCGACATGCACTTCCATTACGGGCCCACCTGTGCCTTGAAGGCGCTTACACTGGATGTGGCGGAGCGGCAAGTCACCGCCTTCATCGGTCCGTCCGGTTGTGGCAAATCCACCTTGCTGCGCTGCTTCAACCGCATGAACGATGAAATCCCCGGTGCCCGCGTCACCCAGGGATCCATCCACATCGGCGGCATCGATATCCAGGACCGCTCCGTGGATGTGGTCAAACTCCGCCGCGAGGTTGGCATGGTCTTTCAAAAGTCCAACCCGTTTCCGCGCAGCATCTTTGACAACGTTGCCTTCGGCCTGCAACTTCACCGCATGGCCTCGCGCAGCATTCTTGTGCAGGCGGTTGAGGAAGCGCTGGTCTCCGCCGCCCTCTGGGATGAGGTCAAGGACCGTCTGCACGAGTCCGCCCTCGGCCTCTCCGGTGGTCAGCAACAACGCCTGTGCATCGCCCGCAGCCTCGCCGTCAAGCCCCGCATCATCCTCATGGATGAGCCCTGCAGTGCGCTGGATCCGATTGCCACCGCCAAGGTGGAAGACCTGATCCGGACTCTCAGGCAACAATACACCATCATCATCGTCACCCACAGCATGCAACAAGCCGCCCGTGTCTCCGATCACACCGCCTTTTTCTATCTGGGTGAGCTCATCGAATTCTCCGGAACCCTCAAACTCTTCAGCAACCCCGCCCACAAGCTCACCGAAGATTACCTCAGGGGAACCTTCGGGTGAAGACAGAAGACCAGAAGACAGAAGACCAGAGATAAGTCCCATCGTTCTTATCAGTCTCATTCGTCCCATCCTCTTTTCATCTGTCTTCTGTCTCCTCCCAATAACCGATAACTCTTAACTAACAAATCTTCAGCCCCCATGCCCCAGCACATATTCAGCGACTACGACAATGCCATCCGCCACCTTCAGGAAGACCTCCTGACCATGGCCTCGCTGGCGCGCCAGAACCTTGAACAGGCCATGCAGGCCCTGTTGCGCTCCGATACCGATCTCGCCAACACCGTGATCGCCGCAGATTCGGATGTGGACGAACTCGAGCGCAAGGTCGACCAGATCGGCATGGAAATTCTCGTCCGCTTCCACCCGGTCGCCACCGATCTGCGCCTCATCATCGCCTCGATGAAAATCAGCACCAATCTCGAGCGCATTTCCGATCATGCCGTGGGTATCGCCAAGCGCGCCCGCAAGATCAACAAAGACCAACCCATGCAGGAAGTGCAGTGGCTCGAACCCCTCTACGCGCTGGCTTACGCCCTGGTGCGCGATGCCATGGATTCCTACACCAATCACGACCCGGTCCTCGGTCAGGCACTCCACGCCAAAGACAAGGAACTCGACCGCTTGCACAAACAACTCGGCCGCAATCTCAGCAACCAACTCGAAACCGCCGGTACCCGCTCGGACGCCTGGCTCCATTTGATCTTCATCGCCCGCTCGCTGGAACGCATCGGCGATCTCTCGGTGAACATCGGCGAGGAAACCGTCTTTCTTGAAAGTGCCAAGGACATCCGCCATGAGCACCGCAAACAAGCTGTTGACCCTAACCCGCCCCCCCAATGAGCCGCATTCTCGTCATCGAAGATGAAACCGACATCGCGGACCTCATCGCCCTGCATTTGCTGCGCGATGGCCACACGCCCATCCTCGCCCATGATGGCATCGCCGGTGTGGCGCTGGCCAAATCCGCGTCTCCCGCACTGGTGCTGTTGGATCTGATGTTGCCGGGCATGGACGGCGTGCGCGTGTTCAAGGAGCTGCGCCGCGACCCGCGCACCCTGCACACTCCCGTCATCATGCTCACGGCCCGCGCCCAGACCGAAGACCGTGTCGCCGGCCTTGAACTCGGCGCCGATGATTATATCACCAAGCCTTTCTCACCCAAGGAACTGCTGCTGCGCGTCAAAGCCGTGCTGAAGCGCGTCGCCGCCGCCGCCCCCCGCGAAACTTCCGGCACCGGCCACTTTCGCTTCGACCCCGCAAGCCTCCACTGCTACGCCGACAACCAGTCGCTCGATCTAACTCAAACTGAATACAAGCTGCTCCAATACCTTTGCGAGCACCCCAACCAAGCCTGTGAACGCACGGAGCTGCTGCGCTCGGTCTGGGGTTACAGCGACGCCGCCAATTCCCGCACGCTGGACACCCACATCAAGCGCCTCCGCGTCAAACTCGGCCGCCATGCCGATTGCCTCGAAACCGCCCGCGGCACCGGCTATGTCATGCGCATTGAAAACCTCGCCAACCTCGGCTAGGGTGCGCCTGCCGCCGCGCCATCATGAATTTTCACACGCTCATCCTCGGCCTCGCCATCCTCTGCCTGCTCGGGTGGGGGCTGCGGCAGCGCAGGCTCATCCGCCGCCTGCTCCACCCGCAAAACAGCCAGCACGCCCAGGACCTGCGGGTGCTCGCCTCCGCCCGCAGCGAGCGCGACAGCTTGCTCAACGCCTTTCCCGACGCTTTCCTCATCGCCGACGCCCAGGGCGTCATCCAACATTGCAACCAGGCCGCGATCGAATTGTTAGGTCCGGCCCGGCTCACCGGCCGCGCGGTGTTGGAAACCTTGCGCGACGCCCGGCTCGCCGCGCCCTATCTGGAATGCCGTGACACCGGCAAGCCCGCCGTCGCGCAAATCCTGCTTCCCGCCGAAGCCGCCCCCACGCGCGGCCAGGATCCCTCCGGCGGTGACTCCGTGTGGGTCGTTGATGCCGCACCCATTGCCCAGGCCGAAGGGCCGCCGCACATCCGCATTCTGCTGCGCGATCTATCGGCCGAGCACCAGCTCGAACAAATCCGCAAGGACTTTGTTGCCAATGCCTCCCACGAATTGCGCACCCCCATCACCCTGGTCGACGGCTATCTGGAGACCTTTTTGGAAGCCCCTGAATTGTTGGATGACCGGCCCACCGCGCTGCGCTTCCTCGGCATCATGCGCAAGCACACCGGGCGCATCACCCGCATCATTGAGGACATGCTGCTCATCTCGCGCATCGAAAGCAGAGCTGCCGCCACCTTGCGCATGGAGGACTTTTTGCTGGTGGAATGTGTGCAGGACATCATCGAGCGCCTTGAATCGCTCATCCAAGCCCAGCAGGCCAGCGTGCGCATCGACCTCCACGACCCCGCGGTCACCCTCCATGGCGACCGCTTTTATTGGACCCAGATCCTTTTCAACCTGATAGAAAACGCACTCAAGCAAAACCCCAAGCCCGGTCTCCAGGTCACCATCCACAGTGAGACAACCGACACCGGCCTGCGCGTCGAAATCATTGATAACGGCATCGGCATCCCCGCCGCCGACCTGCCCTTCATCTTCAAGCGTTTCTATCGGGTGGAAAAACACCATTCGCAAAACGAGATCAAGGGCACCGGCCTCGGCCTGTCCATTGTCAAGCGGGCCGTCGAAGCCCACGGCGGCGCCATCACCTGCCAATCAGCCCCGGGCCTGCGCACCAGTTTCCTGATCTCCCTGCCACGGTGAAATCTCTCACGCCTTGCGCAGGTGAACGGGCAGGATGTTGAGCTGCTCGCGATACTTGGCCACAGTGCGCCGGGCAAGCTTGATGCCTTGGGCGGCGAGTTGTTTGGTTAGGGCGTCGTCGGTCAGGGGCTTGCCGGGCGCTTCCCGTGCGACGAGTTGTTGGATGGCCTCGCGCACGCCGGTGTTAGAGACTTCGGCGCCATCCCGGGTTTGGTAGCCGGAGGCGAAAAACGTCCTCATTTCCATCAGCCCGTGCGGGGTGAGCAGATACTTGCCGGCCACGGCACGCGAGATGGTGGCGTTGTGCATGCTGAGTTCCTCGGCGATGGTGGTCATGGTCAGCGGGCGCAGGTGGCGCGGGCCCTTGTCGAGAAACGGTGCCTGATGCTCGATGATCTTGTGTGCGATGGCGAGGATGGTTTCCTGACGCAGGGAGATGGAGCGGATCAAGCTGCGGCCATCACTGATTTGATCGCGAAGGTAGTGGCGGGTCTTGGCGTCCACGCCGCTGCGGCCGATCATGTCCTTGTAGAAATCATTGATGCGCAGGGTCGGCAGGTGTTCGTTCGTGAGTTGTGCCAGCCAGCGTCCGCTTGTGTCGCGTTCTATGATCACGTCCGGAAGAATATGCGGGTTCTCCGTCGGGTCAAACTCACCGCCGGGGTTGGGGGTGAGACAACCAATGCTGGCGGCCGCCTCGGCGATGCGTTCCTCACTGGTGCCCAGAGCGCGGGCAATCAGCGGGTAATGCTTGCGGGCGAGCGCTTCGAGGTGATCGCGTACGATTTTGTATTCGAGGCTGTCCTTGCGTCCGCTGTGTTCGAGTTGCAGCAACAGCGACTCGGCAATGCCCGAGGCACCCACGCCTGGCGGATGAAACGATTGCACCAGCCTGAGGGCCGCCGCCAGTTGCGCCGCTCCCATGCCCAGGCGCGCGCCGAGATCGGACGCCGGAAGGTCGAGAAATCCACGCGCGTCAAGATTGCCCAACAGTGCCTGTGCGGCTTGGCGGATTTCCGGATCCACCATCGATAGATCGAGTTGTTGCTGCAAGTGTTGCTGCAGCGATTCCGGGGCGACGATCGAATCAAAAAAATGCTGCCGGCGTTCCTCCTCATCGGCGGTCCACGGCGAGGCCTGGCCGTTGGTGATGTTGGAATCACGCCAGTCGTCGTCCGTCTCGTTGAGGTACTCGAGCGAATCCGCGGTTTCCGGGTCGGGCCCATCCGCATCGAGGGAGAGTGATTCGCTGACGTCTTCCAAGGTCGGATTGGTTTCGAGCGCCTGACGCACGAGTTGCGACAGCTCCAGCGTTCCAGCTTGCAGGATTTCCAGACTCTTGCGCATCTGTGGCGCGAGCGTCTGTTGCTGGGAGTATGCTTGGCTGAGCGAGGCTTGGGACATGGCGACAAGCGGCTTGTCGGGCACATTCAAGCAGGCATGGGAAGCAATTCAAAGCAAATTATATGCCAAATTATGCAAATAATTCAAACCCGTGACCTTGGGCACCTAGCCACGGGATCCGGCTGCGGCATCGGCCGCGGGTGTGAGAAGGAGGCCGGAGAACTCAGGATTTTTTCGACCTGAGGGGCTTGGGATGGGTGCGTTCGTAGGGGGATTCGCCGGCGGCCAAACGGAACAGGCGTTCTGCATGGGTGCGCAGGAGCTGTTGGATGAAGTAACCGGCATACGCGGTGGTCAGCGTCATCAGGGCGATTCGTTCAAGATTTTTCATAAGTCGTGCAAGGCGTAAAATCCAAGTCTCCCGGCCAGCGCGATAGGAATCGGTGTCCTAACCTGCGGAGACGTCAACAAATTAGGGATTGCAGTGGCTGATGGCAAGGCCAAACCGCGGGCTGTGAGCAGAATTTGCGGGGCGAGTGAGTGGGTGCCTACTCGACCTTGCCGGTGGCTGCCCACTCGGTGCCGCGCTGGATGAGCTTTGACACGTTAGGGGTCTGGATGGCCTTGGCGTCGTGGCCGAAGGTTTCATGGAAGACGCGGCCTTGGCCGTAATCCATGATGAAAACGAGAGGTTCCACAGCCTTGCTCCAATCCGAGTTGGCGCTCACCAGCACATGGATGGGGGCGTCGCCTAGCAACTTGGCGTAGAGCTCGTCGTCGGTTTCAAAGTCGGCCAGGCCTTTGGTGATCGGATGGTCCTTGTCGGCAATCTGCGCCTTGAACACCCCGCGCGGGCCATGTCCGGATTTGCCCATGACCCAATAGCGGCCGCAGAGTTTTTGGAATTCACTCCACTCCTTGAACGACGCGCTGGAAAGATGGGAGACGCACAGGCCCTTGCCGCCCTTCACGTGGTCTAGCAAGTTTTGCTTGGCCGTGGCGGCGAGCGTCGGCAGCGTGGCATTGTAGAGATGGAGAAACACCACATCATAGGCTTTGAGCGCGCTGGCAGACTCAAGGATGCCCGGATCTTCGCTCACCTTCACGTCGAACTTGCCGGAGGCGAGCAGGGTCTCGCGGATGGCCTGCGACACATCACGCCACGGATGCGCGCCGACGTCGTCGCCGGTGACAAGCAACACCTTGATCTTGTTAGGAGTTTCCGCTGCCGGGCAAAGCGGGACGATGGACGAGAGCGCCAATCCGGTTAGGGCGACGAATGGCAGGCGCATGGAGGTTCTACGGTTCATGGGAGTTCTACGGTTCATGGTGCGGGTCGGGTTGAGTTCGGTTGGTGCCATCTTGCGCAAATCGCGCACTCACGGTGCTGGCGTAAACCCCGCCGTGTCGGGAAAGTTGCTTTGATTAACCTGAAAACGAAGATGGCTGAAAAGGAATGGCATCCAACATGACCCGGCACTCAGCGCAAGCCCACGGCCAGCCGCACCCGGGCCAGCACCTTGTCCGCCTCATGCCGCGCGCGTGCCGCGCCGGCCGCCAATACTTGATCCACATACCCGGGGTCCGCGGTGATTTCCGCACGCCGCACGCGCATCGGTGCAAAAAACTCCCAATACGCCTCGGCCAGACGCTTTTTGAAATCCCCGTATCCGACGCCACCCCGCTCGTGATCCGCCACCATCGCCACATAATCCGCCGGACTCGCAAACAATTTGTAGAGCGCCAGAATCGTCGACCCCGCCGTTGGCTTGGGCGCCTCCACCGGGGTCGAGTCGGTGACAATGCGCATGAGCAATTTTTTGAGGGGTTTCTCCTCGCCGAAGATCGGCAGGGTGTTGGCATAGCTCTTGCTCATTTTCTGGCCATCGAGACCCACCACCACGGCGGTATCCTCGCGGATGATCGGTTCGGGCAACAGCACCGTGCCCTCGCCAAACGCCTCGTTGACCTTCGCCGCGATGTCGCGGGTCACTTCCAAGTGTTGCTTCTGATCCTTGCCCACCGGCACCTTGTTGGAATCGTAGAGCAAAATATCCGCCGCCATCAGCACCGGGTAGGCAAACAACCCGTGGCTCGCCGCTATGCCCTTCGCCACCTTGTCCTTGTAGGAGTGGCATTTTTCTAACAAACCCATCGGGCACACGGTGGAGAGGATCCAGGCCAGTTCATTGACCTCGGGCACCGCGCTTTGTCGGAAAAACACCGAGCGCGCCGGATCCAGCCCGCAGGCCAGAAAATCAATCGCCAATTCCCGCACATTGCCGCGCAAGGCCGGAGGATCCTGCATCGAGGTCATCGCGTGATAATCCGCGATGAAGTAAAACCCTTCGCCTTCGTCCTGCAAACGCACCGCAGGCTCCATCGCCCCGAAATAATTGCCGACGTGAAGTTTGCCGCTGGGTTGGAGGCCGGTGAGAATGCGCATGGGGCGCAGCATGTGCCTGCCATCCGCGCCCGTCAAGCCCACAGCGGGCCATTGCTCGGGCTCGCGCAAGAATGGGCGCTAACGGGCTTGCGTTAGGCACGGAGCGTGGCACACTCGCAGGCATGTCAAAACGTGTCCTGTGCCTGTTAGTCGATGGTTTTGAGGAAACCGAAGTGGTCACGCCGGTGAATTTACTGCGGCGTGGCGGCATTGAAGTGGTGATGGCATCGCTGCATGGCGGTGGGGTGGGGGGGCGCGGCGGGATGCGGCTCATGCCTGACGCGGATTTTGAGGAACTCGACCCGTCCGCCTTTGATCTGCTCTATCTTCCCGGCGGCCCTGGTGTGATGGAATTGCTGCGTGACGGGCGGGCGGCCCGCCTGGCGGCTGGGTTTCATGCCGCCGGCAAAGCCGTGGCTGCCATCTGTGCCGCACCCCTGATTTTACAGGCGGCCGGATTGCTGGAAAACCGCCGGTTCACCGCCCACTTCAGTGTGCATGGCGACTTGCCCGGCGCGTTGGATGAACGGGTGGTCGAGGACGAGCGGATTGTGACCTCGCGCGGACCGGGCACGGCGGTGGACTTCGGACTGGCGCTGGTGCGCAGACTCGCCGGGCAACAGGTGGCGCGCGACGTCGCGGCGGCCATCATGGCGTGAGCCCGCCCGCCAACATTGAAAAATCCATAGAACGCTTGCCATAAGCGGCGGGGTCATGGATGGTCGATGGCGTGACCGACGCGCCGCGCAAGCCATTCTGGCTGCTGCCTAACCTGTTGAGCCTGGATGCTCCGCTGGTGGCGGTGGTGTGGCTGTATTTGTTCGCGAAGACCTGGGGGGTCAATTACCACCCGGTGCATGGCTATGTGGTGCTCGCGCTGGTGGTGTGGGTGATGTATGTGGGGGATAGATTGTTAGATTCGGCGTTGCTGGGGGACTCGTCGCGCAGTCAGGCACGCCACCGGTTTCACAAAAAGCACCGCCGCAAGTTCCTGTGGGTGGCCGGCATTGCCGGACTGGCCGCGCTGGGCATGGTGTTGTGGAAGATACCGATGGCGATTTTCAGTTATGTGATTGTGGAGGCTTTTTTGGTGACGGGGTTCTTCGCGATGGCGGTGTTTACCGCGCCCGAGACGGAGGAAATTCCTTACGCAAAAAACATACTTGCCGGTGCCGCCTTTGCCTTCGGCACCGCCATGGTGGCGCATGTGTATTTGTATGACCGGGGAATCCGCGATCTGTTGTTTTCGCGCGAGTTCACTTGTTTCGCGCTGCTGTGCATTCTCAATATTTCCGCCATCGACCTGTGGGAGCATGCCAACCGCAGCCCGGACCCCGAGGTCAAGGCCGCCGACGAACTGGCGCTGACCCTGCCCCTAACATTGTTGGGAACGGCGGCGCTGGTATTTGCGCTCAAAGCAGAGGATCACGGGTCGCGGCCGTTTTTTTATGCCATTCTCACCGGGGCGGCGTTGTTGCACATTCTCAACCGGACGCGGTCGCGGTTTTCCATGGAATCGTTGCGGGTGCTGGCAGACGTGGCGCTGGTGGCGCCGGCGCTGGTTTTTTTCGCCGTTTCTGGCCCGTGATTGGCCGTGCTCAATCCAGGCTTGCACGGTGACGGGCGCCCCCTTAGCCTGCTCCTACAACCCCATGGCAATTCCATCGAAACTAGCGGCTTTCATCTTTATTGGCGCCCCGGGATCCGGCAAAGGCACGCAAGGCAAGGTGCTGGGCACCGTGCCACGGTTTTTCCATTGCGCCTGTGGGGATGTGTTCCGCTCCCTCGACACGCGCACGGCCTTGGGAAAAAAGTTCGTGTATTACTCAAGCCGTGGTGAATTGGTGCCGGATGAACTGACCGTCCAGTTGTGGAAGGCGCAGGTGGACAACCTGATCGAGAGCCATGTCTACAAACCGGATATCGATTTTTTGATATTGGACGGGATTCCGCGCAACGTCCGTCAGGCGGAGATTCTGCAGGATTTGTTGGAGGTGCACCAGGTGTTCCGCTTGTCATGTCCCAATCGCGAGGAGCTAGCCACCCGCATGCGCAAGCGTGCGCTCAAGGACAACCGCATCGATGATGCCAGTGACGCGGTCATCCACCGGCGCATCGCCGCCTATGAGACGGAAACCCTGCCCATCCTCGATTTCTATCCCAAGGAAATCATCAGTTGGATCGATGCCACCCAGCCGCCCGTGAAGGTGCTCGCTGACATTATCGCACGCATCACAACCCTGCCAAGCTATGGGGAAATGGTCAAGCGCATGCCGTGATGAATGCCGCCACCATGCGCCTGGTCCTGCTTGCCACCGGTGACATCGCCCTGCCCGCTTTTCTAGAATTGTTAGATCGCGGGCCGCGCCCGTTGGCATTGGTGACACAGCCGGACAAACCACTAGGGCGCCACCAGACGCTAACGCCGTCACCCCTCAAACTGGCGGCGTTGGCGGCGGGGCTGCCGGTGCTGCAACCGCCGGTCATCGGCGATGTGGCGGCGGAGTTGGCCGCCATGGAACCGGACGTCATCGTGGTGATGGCCTATGGGCAAATCCTGCGCCAGGACATCCTGACGCTGGCCCGCGGCGCCATCATCAACCTGCATGCTTCGCTGTTGCCGCGGCATCGGGGGGCCTCGTGTATCCAGGCGGCCATTGCCGCGGGCGATGCGGCGTCCGGCATCACCGCCATGCACGTCATCCGCGAACTCGACGCCGGCGATGTGATTTTTGCCCAAGCCATCCCGCTGGCAGCGGCGGAAACCGGCGGCAGCTTGCATGAGCGGCTCGCGGCGCTGGCACCCGCCGTGCTCGCCGAAACCCTGCGCCAACTCGCGGCCGGTAGCGCCACCCGCACGCCTCAGGACGCGGGTGTGGCCACCTATGCCCCCAAGTTGGAACGCGAGGACGGCCGTATCGATTGGACGCTGGAGGCCGCTGCGCTGGAACGCCGCATCCGTGCCTATGATCCATGGCCGGGGTCCTTCACTGTTGTTAGAGAAGCGGATGCAGACCGGCGTTTGAAGATTTTCCCGCCGGTTGAAATCTGCGACTGTGAGCTGTGCCCCGGGGAATTCGCCCTCACCGGGGATGAGCTCAGGGTGGGCTGTGGCAGCGGTGGCTTGCGCCTGCACGTGGTGCAGCCCGAGGGGTCCCGGCGCATGAGTGCCGCGGAGTATCTGCGCGGACGGCAGCTCCACCGTGGCGGCGGTTTGCAACCGCCATGCCCGAACCCACCGCTCTAACAAGAAAAATCAGGATGCTCCTTGGCGGCACACCCCCGGATCATCCCAGTGCGTTACGGATTTTTGCCAGTCCCTCCAACATGCGGGCGCGCGGGCAGCCGAAATTGAAGCGGATCCAGCCGGGCCAGCCGAAGAATTTCCCGTCTGATAGAAACAAGCCGGCGCGGGTTTCAAAATGCTCGGCAGGGTTGGGCACGCCCATTTGGCGGGCATCGATCCATGCCAGGTAGGTGGCCTCTCCCGCCATGACAGTTAGATCTGGGCATTCGCTGCGGATGAAATCGACCAGGCGGTCGCGGTTTCCTATCAGATAGGCCAGGAGTTGCTGGCGCCACGGTTCACCATGGCGCAGGGCGGCCTCGGCGGCGTGGTAGGCGAGCGCATTGATTTCCGCCAGGGTATGGCCGCGGGCGGCGGCAAAGCGCCGGCGCAACGAGTCATCGGGAATGACGGCGTAGGCGTAGCCGAGACCGGCGATGTTCCAGGTTTTGCTGGGGGAGAGCAGGGTGACGGCACGTCGGGCAAGAGCCGGTGGCAGGTTCAACGCGGAGAAATGCGGGGTGGCAGCCTCATCGAAAATGAGGTCGCAATGGATTTCATCGGAGACCAGCACCAGATCGTGAGTCTCGCAAAACGCAGCCAAGCGTGTGACCTCATCGCGCGAAAACACCCGGCCCAGCGGGTTTTGCGGGTTGCACAGCAGAAACACGCGCGTTTGCCGGGTCACGGCACGCTCCAGCGCCGCCCAATCAAAGCCCCACCGACCCTCCTCAAACAGATGATCCACCGTCACCAAATCCACCCGCGCATCGTGATGCACATTGAGGAATGGGGGATAGACCGGGGTGCAGGTCAGCAGCGCCTCGCCAGGCCCGCAGAACGCCCGCGCCGCCAGCGACAGCGCCGGCACCAAGCCGCCCATGTGCACCAACTGCTCCAGTGGCACCTCCACGCCGCGCCGCGTCCGCAGGTACTCCAGCACCGCTTGATTCAAACCGTCATGCGCTTGCGGATAGCCAAAAACCCCGTGTGCCACACGTCGCTGCAGCGCTGCCAAAATCTCCGGTGCCGAGGCGAAATCCATGTCCGCCACCCAAAACGGATCCAGTTCCGGCCGCCGGTCATACTTGATGCAGCCCGTCCCACGCCTCACGATCGCTTGATCAAAATCATATTTCATCGCCGCCCAGTCTTGGCCCCGCAGCCCGGCTGGCAAGCCCAAACCTCAGGCACGATGCCCGCAGGCGCCTGACTGAAAGTCCAGACACAGGCTCGGACACCGTATCCATCCGATTGGATTCCGCATTACATACATTGTCACAAGTTCTAGAGCCTGTGGAGCCTTGGCCTCAGGCAGAGGTCAGGACGCCGAATCTCCGGCGCGTTATGGGAATGCCACCTCTGTTTCCAGCGTCTGTTTCAATCATTCGCAATCACGGTTATCACTCTCGCGAATGCCATCGATCGTTTCATCCGGTAGCATCAATCGGATGTTTGTGACCGTATGTAAGGATTCGTAAATCATTGGATGATAGACATCTAGGGCATAATTTACGCAAATATAAGTAATGGCTGGTGCGCGTTCTATGCCAGCTTCGAGTGGGATTGGGCGGCGGTGTGCGTCTGAGCTGAGTGAGGAATTAATCCATCTGACGGATCCGGCGGCGGATTTTGGTGCGAGAACGGAGGTGCCACTCGACAAGCGCGGCGAGGTCGGTATAGTCACGCCATGCGCTTCCTTCTGTCTTTGTCACTGAGTCTCGGGATTTCTGCCATTGGTGCGGCGGAGGGCGAAAAACCACCGGAAGCCGCCAAGCCCACTGAAGCGGCCAAGGCGGAGCCGGCGGCGGAGAAATTGCCAGCGTCACAGGTGCGCGAAGCGTCGCTGCTGATTGGTGGCAAGAAAGTTGCTTACAAGGTCAGTGCGGCGAAACTCCAGCTTGAACAAGATGACGGCAAGCCTCGCGCGTCGATATTCCATATCAGCTACGTGCGGACCGATGTGAAGGATCCGGCCAGCCGGCCCGTGATGTTTGCATTCAATGGCGGCCCCGGGTCGTCGGCCGTATGGCTGCATCTGGGCATCTTGGGGCCCAAGCGGGTTGAAATGCCCGGTGATGGCACGCAGCCCCCCCGCCCGCCCGCCCGTGTGATCGACAACCCGCTGAGCATTTTGGATGTGTGTGATCTGGTGTTCATTGATCCTGTGTCCACGGGATACAGCCGCGCCGAGAAGGACACCAAGCCGGAGGATTTCCACGGCCTCAATGAAGATGTGGAATCGGTCGGCGACTTCATCCGCCGCTGGATCACCGAACACGACCGCTGGTCATCGCCCAAATATCTGTTAGGAGAATCCTATGGGGGCATCCGTGCTGCCGGACTGGCCAACCACTTGCAGTCCCGTTTCGGCATGAGTCTCAACGGCGTGGTCATGCTCTCCACCTTGTTGGATTTTGCCACGCTCCAGGCATCCTCTGGCAACGATCTCGGGTACCTCGTCTATCTGCCGGCGTTCACCGGCGTGGCCCATTATCACAAGAAAATCAGCGGCGACCGCGATCAGCTGGTCAGGGAATGCACGGATTTTGTCTACGGCGAATACGCCACGGCCTTGCTCAAGGGCAATGCGCTCGATGAAAAATCCCGCGTGGCGCTTGCCACCAAGCTCGCCGGCTTCACTGGCATTGAGCCCGCCGTGTGGTTGAGTCACAACTTGCGCCTCGACTCGACCTTTTTCCGCGCCGAACTCCTCCGCAAGGAAGGCAAAGTGCTGGGTCGCTTCGATGCCCGGGTCGCTTGGGATGCCGCGGACCGGTCGGCACAGGCGCCGGATTGCGATCCGTCCTACGAACTTGCCTACGGCGCGTTTGCCACGGCGCTGCTCGATTATCTGGGCCGTGACCTCGGCTACAAGGAAGACCGCCCGTATGAGGTCCTGACAGGCAAGGTCAATCCCTGGCGCTGGAGTGCCAACAATGAGATCGTCAACGTCAGTGGCCGCCTCGCCAACGCCTTGCGCGACAACCCTCACCTGCGGGTGCTGGTGATGGCCGGTTACACGGACCTGGCCACCCCGCCGGAGGGCGTCGCGCATTCCCTGTTGCATATGTTGGATCTGCCCGCGGCCGCCCGCGACCGCATCCAAACCAGCCGCTTTGAGGGTGGGCATATGTTTTATCTCAACCCGCCCGATCTCACCAAAGCGCGCGCCGATCTGGTGAAATTCATCGAAGCCGGCAACCGCTAGGGCGTGGCAGCCTCGCCGCGCCCAAGCCCCCCGGGGGCGAGCTGTTCCTGTGCTTCCCGTGCACCGTGCCTTGGCACCGCCCATGCGGGCGGATAAACCTGAAAACCGACGTTGGGTCTTAATTATTAGTTAGATAACCACAGATTTCACAGATTCCACGGATTGAATTAGGTTCCATTTGCAACTTCTCCGAAGTTGCAAATGGTGAAAAAATCCAAACCAAAAAATCCGTGTAATCTGTGGTTTTTCTTCCCCATTGCAGGAATTCAACTTCGGATTTCGGGATAAATGGGCGGCCCGTGGCCGGACCGTCCTACCCTGCCCTGCGGGCGTAGCGGGCCGCCACCAAGCACGCGATGACCGCGGCGGGCGGCTTGAAATCATGCAATTCCCAATCCGCCGCCAGCGTGGACGCCAGCGCCACGGCGCGCGTTTTTGAACCCTCATCATGGCAGGCGGCCGCCACCGACCCTTGGTGCAACAAGCCCTGCCGCGTCCGCCGTTGACCGGCACCGGCAAGTTTGCCGCCATCGGCCCCCACCAAATCATGGCCGACCGGATTGTCAAAGCACAGCGCCGCGCCGGTTTGTTGGTCGCCCGCACTCAGCCTGGCGGTCAGCCCCTCAACCCGCAGCGCCGCTGCCAGCGCCAGATGAATCCGCCGGTAACTTTCGACCCCGCGCATTTGTGTGAGACCCGCGCCGCCGGGAACCACCACCGAGTAGGTCCAGTCCGCCCGGTGATCCACCACCCCGCCGCCGGTCCAGCGGCGCACCCATTGGACACCGGCAAGCGCGGCTTGCGCCTCCGCCAGCTTGCCGAAATACCCGATCGAGGCCCACGCACCAAGCCAACCGTAAACCCGCAAGACCGGCGAGCCCGCGTTTTCTAACAACCATTCATCCACCGCCATCGCCTCCGGACCGGGACGGGGCACGGGATCGATCCACAGCCGCAGTTGCCTGAAAATCGGGCCGTCTGGCACGGCGGCCCGCGCCACGGGGCCCCGGTCATCCTGACCGGGTTGGCCGGCGGGCCTTGGGTCTGGGGACATCACCATGCGGAACTGCGCGCTGGGTCTAACGACTACTTCCCCAGGAGTTTGGCGGCGGTGGCCGCATCGAGGTTGAAGTGGTTGGTGGCATACTCCTTGGGGGCTTGGTTTTGCTGCACCTGGTATTCGTACACCTTGATGGGTTTCACGTCCTTGATCTGGGATAGCAGATAGACCCGGATGGAAAGCGCCTCATTGCCGGTGCCGCCGGGGAGTTTGCGGATGGCGTATTGCACTTCGTTAGGTCCATCCACGGCGCCGCCGATGACAATTTCCGCTTCCTTGGCGTTGGCGAACCGGTGCTGGCTGATTTTATTGATCTGTACCTTTACTTCGCGGCCCGGACTGAACACATAGACTTTTGCAATGTATTTCGCGGTGGGTGCCTCGATGGGAGTCGCTGGCACCTTGCCGCTCGGCTGTGCTTCCGGCGTTTCCTTGAGGTATTTGAGATTGCCCGCCGCCAGTTCGCGCCGCACCGCCGGCAGCGCTTCCAAATTCACGTAATCCGCCCGGTCGTAGCGCCAGACGCCCCGCTCATTGACAAACGACAGCACCAGCAAGTTGTCGCTGGGCGCGCCACCGACGCCGAAGTCGATCTTGCCAAAATAGGCGGCTTTGGCGGTCGGCCCGTTCTGGGAGGTCTCCAGAAAGCGCAGCCCGTCAAGGGTGGGCGGCGGCACCGGCAATTGAAAAAGGGCGGCGGGAAAGGGCTTTCTTTCCGCAACGATGCGGTTGCGCACTTCGACGCGCCGGTGACTGGCCGTCACTTGCTGCCAGCTTGTCAGATCCTGCCGGAGGATCGCCTCGCGCCACGCTTGGTAGGTTTTCTCCAAGGCTGGGCGCAAGGTGGGTTGCTGCGCCGGTGAAATTGACGTCATTAGGATGGAGAGAGCAAGAATTAGGCGCTTCATGGGCGAAACCATTGGACAAACGACCGGTTTTCACAACAAACAAATCGCGCGCAGGACAATCCAGCCGCCAGATCCACCCCCGAATGAGCAGTATTCTCCAAAAATCCCCCCCGATCGGCGAGGCCCGAGACCGCAGGTTGCTAGAAGACGCCTCCTCTTATGTGTACCGCCAGACGCCACAGGGTGAGGTGCAGGCTCACCTGTTTTGGCCCAAAAACTCCGGCACCGCGCCACGCCCGGCGGTGGTGTTTTTTCACGGCGGTTTGTGGGACGCGCCAATGCACACCCAGTTTGTTCCGCATTGCCTCCACTTCGCCAGCCGCGGCGCCGTCGCCGTGGCCGCGGAAACCCGCATCTTGTCCAAGCACGGCACCGGCCCCATCGAAGCCATCGAGGATGCCCGCGAACTCATCCGTTGGCTGCGCCAACACGCCACCACCTTCAACCTTGACCCAGCCCGCATCACGGTGGGCGGTGCGGCTGGCGGGGCCTTCCTCGCATTGCTTACCGCCATGCCCAAGGCCAAGCACTTGCCACCCGTGGACGGGGTGGATTGCCGACCCCAAGCCCTCCTGCTTTTCAGCTCGATTGTCAACACCACCCCGAAAGGTCAAGGGGCGGATCGCTTCCCGGACGCCAAAAGCGCCATCCGCCACAGCCCGACCTCACTGGTGCGCTCGAAGCTGCCGCCCATGATTCTTTTCCACGGCACCTCCGATCGCATCGCGCCCTTTGCTGAGGTCAAGCGCTTCCGCAGCCGCCTGCGCTGGCGGCGCAATGTCTGCGAACTTCTCGATTACGAGCGGGCCGAACACAGCTTCTTCAATTTCAACGTCAATCAGGACGACTTCGCGATGACCGTGGCCGCCGCCGATGAATTTCTTGTTAGATACGGGCTGCTCGATCCCAAACCCGACACCGAAGGGGCCGAAGTTTAGGATTGCCCACCCTTGGGTTGCAGCGACCTCCCCCACCCCGCCTCACGCGAGTTCCCATTGCTCGCGCAGCAAGCGGACGGCCGCCGGAATCGCCTTCATGCGATCGCCCTTGCAGCCGCATTCCAGGCTGATGAAATTCTGATAGCCAATGTATTTGAGGCCCTTCATGCCGTCCACGTAGTTATCGCCGGCGTCCTCGCCGGGCATCTTGCGATCCTTGCGGCTGGCGCAATGGACATGTTGCAGGTACTTGCCCGCGGCGACAAATGCCGCATAATCACTGGTCTCCTCCCACGTCATGTGCCAGAAATCCCCCATCAACGCGATGCCCGGATGGTTCACGTCACGGCAGATCGCCGCACCATCCGCCACTTGCCGCAGGAAATGGCATTCGCCGCGGTTGAGCGGCTCCAACAGGATTCTCGTGCCTGCCTGCTGCGCGTGCGCGCCGAGATCGGGCAGCAGTCTGACTAACAATTCACGGGCTTCCTGGTGTCCGAGCTTGGTTTGGTTGTTGAAGGCGGGAACGATGATCATGCCGACGGAGCCGAGCGCGCCCGCAGCCGTTAGAATGTCCTTCATCGTGTCGATCGCCTTCTTGCGTTCCTCCTCCTGTTCGGAAATGAGCACCCCTTGAAACCCGGCACAGACGGCACTGATCTTGATCTTGCGCCCCTGCAACGCCTTTTGGAACTCCTCCACCCGCTTGATTAGATCGCGGCCGCCGGGTTCGATGGCTTCGAAGCCGTTGGCCTCCAGAAAGTCCAGCTTCTCGGTTAGGGATTTGCCGGGGGCGACGGATTCCTGACAGGACAAGCGCAACACCGCCTTGGCGGCATTCGCGCCGGCTGCTGGCGTGGCCTCTGCGGAGGCTGCCCGCAACACGGAACCCGGCAGGCCGGCGGCGGCGCCCAAGGATGAGAGCGCGAGGAATTGGCGACGTGAGGTATTCATAAGGCGGCTGTTCTATCAATGATTCACCCTCTGACATGCGGCTTCGCATCATTGCCGGGAATCGCCGGGACTTCCGCCGGGAGTTTGATCGGGCCCTTTTCAAAATCCAGAGCCGCCGGGGTACAGGCGAAGTTGTAGAGGGCGGCTTTGTCATTCTGGAGCAAATCGCCCATGCGGACGAGGCCGCCGGTGTAGGCGGAGATCCGGCCCATGATGGCCACCAGGGTGGATTCCGCGACGGTCTTGGCCTCGTTGAGGGGTTTGCCGGCCAGGGCGCTGCGGATCAGGTCCACATGCTCCTGGACATAGGCATTGCCGGAGTCCATTTTGATTTCCGCCACCTTCACTTCCTTGCCGGTGATCTTGCCGCCGCCGTAGCAAACGCCCTCCGTGCCGGTGAACAATTCGCCCACGGCCCCGTGGGTGCCCGAGATCTGCCGGCACTGGCTATGAATGTGAACGCCATCACCAAAGTCGTAATCGATGCTGAAAAAGTCGAACTGGTTGCCGGTTTCGCGGCGGGCCCGGCCGCCGAAGCCTTCGGCGGAAACCGGCAGACGTCCGAGGAACCAGACGGCGACATCGAGATTGTGGACATGTTGCTCGACGATGTGGTCGCCGGAAAGCTCGGTGAAACTCAGCCAATTGCGGGTCATGTAGGAGGCATCCGATTCGCCGTCGCGGCGCACCGCGATCCACGGGATCGTGCCATTCCATTGCACCACGCCACCCTTGATCTGGCCGATGGCTCCGGCATCAATCAGCGCCTTGTTGCGCAGGTATTCGGCCGTATGCCGGCGTTGGGTGCCTGCCACAATCGCCAGGCCTTTGGCCTTGGCTTTTTCACCGGTGGCAATGATGGCACGCGCACCGACGGGATCCACCGCCACAGGCTTTTCGATAAAGCAATGCTTGCCCGCCTCAATGGCCGCCGCCAAATGCACCGGCCGGAATGCCGGTGGCGTCGCCATCAGCACAAAGTCGCAATCACTGGCCACCACTTTCTGATAGGCATCGTAGCCACCGAAGCAGCGCTCGGCCGCGAGTCCCTGACTCTTGCCGGTCGCCTCGGCCGCAGCCTTGAACGCGTCGCCGGTGGCGACCAGTTCGGCTTGGATCCCGAGGATTTTACAGGCTTCCAGGAAATTTTTGAGCGCGTCATTGCCACGACCGCCACACCCGATCAAGCCGACTTTGAGTTTTTTGGTATCCGCTTGGAGATTCACTGCGAAGAGTGATCCGGCAGCCAGGCCGGCTCCTAACAAGGTGGAGGTTCCGAGAAACGAGCGACGATTGATAACGGTGTTCATGATTTGGTTGGGAAATAATAATGGAGGCGCCCGCGGCGCAAAAACCGCGGATTGAACCCGCCACTTCTACCCTTGAACACAGGCCGTTCTTTCATGCCGGGTGAAATATTCAGTCACCCCGAAACATCCCGCACCCCGCCTCCGTATCGGTTGCGACCTATGCTCTTCCCCAAGCCCCTCCTGCTGCTGCTCCTGCTGCTCGCACCGCTGCGCGCCGCGCCTAAAACCATCCTCTTCATTGCCGGCCCCAAGAGCCACGACGCCGGTCAGCATGAGCACCCGTCCGCCTGCGCGTTGCTGGCCAGGCATCTTGCCGCCAGCGGCCTCGACCTCAAGGTGGACGTCAGCAATGGTTGGCCCCAGGACGTCGCCAGGGTTGGCGCCGCCGATGCCATCGTGATCTATGGCGATGGCATGGACAAGCACCCCGCCACCGGACACCTCGCCGAATTGCGCAATCACTACGCTGCCGGCAAGGGCCTCACCGTCTTGCACTGGGCCCTCGAACCCGCCGACCCGGAATTGTCAAAGTTGTTAGATGAGGCGCTTGGCGGCCATTTCTCCGCGGAGTGGTCGGTCAATCCGGTGTGGAAAATGACCCACCCCATCATCGCCAGCCATCCGGCCACCCGTGGGGTCGCGCCGTTTGAGATGGAAGATGAGTTTTACTACCACCTGCGGTTGCGCGATGACGTCACGCCCCTGCTGCAAGCGCTGCCGCCGGCGGATTCCCTCGGCGCGGACGGCCCGCGCACCGGCAATCCCGCGGTGCGCAAGGAATTGGCCGACAAGGTCCCGCAGACGCTCGCCTGGGTGGTCGACAATCCTAACAAATCACGCGGGTTTGGCTTTAGCGGCGGGCATTCATTCCGGCATTGGGCGAACAAGGATTTCCGGCAACTGGTTCTTAACGGAATCGTCTGGACGGCCGGCCTCGAGGTGCCGCCACAAGGCGTTGTCGGCAACGTCGCCGCCACTCCCGCCTATCAAACCATCGACGAGGCCATCGCCCGTGGCGATCTGGATGATGTGCGCCTCCACCTGTCAACCGACCCGGCCAGCCTCCATCAAGGCCGCGACAAGACCCGCTCACCCTTGGCCCAGGCCGTCCTGCGCAACAAGACGGAAATCGCGCTTGTTTTGTTAGAGTCGGGGGCCAAGCCGGACGGTGTGGACGGGTCGCAACGCAGCATCCTGCACCTTGCGGTGGAGCGCGGCAACGGGGTGCTGGTAAGCGCGCTGTTGAAGTCAGGCGCCAAGCCGGATGCGCGCGACAAGGACGGCTGGACGCCCTTGCATCATGCGGCGGCCAAGAATCAACTTGAGATAGCCAAGGCCCTTCTCAGTGGCGGGGCCAACCCGATGGTGCTGAGTGTGTTAGGCGGTACGCCCCTGCATGAAGCGGCTGCCAGTGGTGGCGCGGAGATGGTGCAACTGCTTCTGGATCACAAGGTCGACCCCTCCCTCAAATCCAAGGAAGGGGTCACGGCGCTGGACATTGCCAAAAAATTCAACAATCAGGCGGCGCTCGGGGTTCTATCCAAGTGATGGCTCACCAGCTGTCGGTGCGGAAGGGCGAGGCGGGAAGCCCCTCGCGATTGAAGAGGTTGGCACCGTCCGGATTCATCTCGAAGGCATAACGCACGGCGACGGGTTCCTTCACATCGGGCGAGGAAACCACGACCGCATTGTTTTCGATCACGGCGGTGGCCCAGAACCATTTCTTGTCGGCACCGGCAACCGCGAAGCGCTGGAGCTTGGCCTCCTTGTCCTCGGCGGCAGGCGTCAGCCCCTCTTTCTTGCCAATCATGAGCCCGGTGCCAGTGTGGCTGAATTCCATGCGGGCCTTGTCACCTTCGATCTTGAGCGCCTTGAACAGGGGCCCCGAAACCACCAGGTCTTTTTGTCCGTAATCCCGGCCCAGCGCCCAGCGCGCCAGACGCATCCCCACATCGAATTTGTTCTTGGGATGGATGTCGCCGGACTGGGCCAGCTGCACGGTATCGATGATGACCGCCATGCCGGTGTTGGGAATGGACAGTGACTTGGTTTGCGCCTCGCGGAGCCTGGCCCAGCCATTGCCGCCGGTGGGATCCACTGACGGGGCTTGGAAATTCGCAAGTTGCACAAAGTAGAACGGGAAATCCCCCTGCCCCCATTGCTTGCGCCAGCCACTGATCAAGGCCAACATTTTTTCGTAATACGAATCGCCCTCAGTGCCGTTGGATTCACCCTGGTACCACAGGGCACCCTTGATCGGGAGGCGCACCAGCGGATGAATCATCGCGTTGTACATGCTGCCCGTGTCGCCTTTGGCGGCGGGCAGCCCGAGGTCGGCGGTGCTCACCCACGGCTCAATCCGGGTGCCGCCCCAATTGGAATCGACGATGCCGATGGGCACCCCGGTTTTTTGTAGGATCTCACGTGCGAAATAGAATCCCACAGCGGTGAACCCACCCGCCGTCTGCGGCGTGCACACTTGCCATGGGGTTGCGGTCGGTGCATCAGGCTCCGGTTGGCCGCTCTTGGCATGATTGAACTTGATGCGGCGGATCTTCGGCAGGTCGGCCGCCTTGATGTCATCCGCAGCGCCCAGGCAACCGTTCAAACCCATCTCCATGTTGGATTGGCCGGAGCAAACCCAAATGTCTCCTATCAGGATGTTCTTGAGGGTCAGCTCATTCTTGCCCTTGACCGTGAGTTCGAGGTTTTCACCGGCCTTGAGTGCAGGCAATTCCAGTGCCCACTGGCCCTTATCGTCGGCCTTGGCCGCGGCGGACTTTCCAGCGAGGGCCACACTTACGTCTTCACCGGCATCCGCCCAGCCCCAGACCCGCACCGGCAGGTCCCGTTGCAGCAGCATGTTGTCGGTGAAAATCTTGGGCAGGCGCACATCCGCGGTGGCAGGAATGGCACCCGCGAGGGCGAAAACTAACAAAAAATGGTGAATCTTGTGACAACGGTTGATGGGACTGTGATGTTTCATGGTCGGTTGGATGATACGGGTCTGGCTCAGACTCCCACGGGATGCCTGCATGGCTCCCACCACTGCAAGTGTGAAGTCGCCGCTCATACGGGCCGTCCGCGCGCTTCTTTCAACCCAAATGAAACATTTTGGAATTGAGTTCGTATCCATGCCGTACGAATCTCCGTGCACGCGCGGTTCTCATATGGAAGCCGCCAAATTTGTTAGAAAACGCGTATGAATAATTTGCAACTGATGACGGGCAGGGCGGCAATTCCAGCCGTATTGGGATGGCTGGCCGCAGGTGGATGCCTCATGGCGGCCACCCCACAGGCCCCCCCGCCAAGCGCCAAGGATTTTCCCGTGCTGGCCGGCGTGCCGGGCACGCGCGCGGCGATCACCGACATGATCGCCACCCACGGTGCCACATTCGCCAAAGGCAAGGACTTTCTGAGCCGCCTGACCGACCTGGAGAAGTCCCTCACCGAGGCCGAAGCGGCCCTGGCAGGTGGGGACCAGGGTGCCAAGCCGCGCCTCCAGGAGTTGGCTAACAATTTCAGCACGCTGCAAAATGAGTCCTTGCTGGCCAATCCGCTGTTGGGTTTTGAAAAACTCCTGTTGATCAAACGCGGTGCCGGCAACCTCGGCCTGCCGCAAAACTGGCAAGCCAACTGCGGCATCGGCCGCACCGGTTACGACAACGAAATCGCCGTACTTTCCCCGGTGAGCCCGCAGGGCAACCTGACCACCCTGATGAAGCCCCAGAAGTCGGAGTTTGTGGGCGACCTCAAGCTGGACTTCAGCGGCGACAAGATGCTGTTCTCGATGCCCGGCAAACATGACCGCTGGCAGGTGTGGGAAGTCAAGGCAGACGGCAGCGGCTTGCGCCAGGTGACCCCCGGCGAGGAACCCGATGTGGAAAACTACGACCCCTGCTATCTGCCCGATGGCAAGATCCTCTACACCTCGTCCCTCGCCTTCCACGGCGTGCCCTGCGTCGGTGGCGGCAACAATGTGGCCAACATCTGCAAAATGAATGCCGACGGCACAGGCATCCGCCAACTGTGCTTCGACCAGGACCAGAACTGGTGTCCCACGGTGCTCAACGATGGCAGCGTGCTCTACACCCGTTGGGAATACTCGGACACCCCGCATTACTTCACGCGCATCCTGTTCCGCATGAACCCGGACGGCTCCGGTCAAATGTCCTATTACGGCAGCAATTCCTATTGGCCCAATTCGTTCTTCTATGCCAAGCCCGTGCCCAACCACCCGACCAAGTTGGTCTCCATCATCTCCGGCCACCACGGCGTGCCACGCATGGGCGAGTTGGTCGTGTTCGACCCCGCCAAGGGCCGCTTCGAGGCCGATGGCGTGGTGCAACGCATCCCGGGCAACGGCAAACCCGTCGAACCTGTCATTCGCGACGGCTTGGTCGATGGCTCATGGCCGAAGTTCCTTCATCCCTATCCGCTCAGCGACAAGTATTTTCTGGTTTCCTGCAAACCCACGCAACAGGCCAAATGGGGCATCTATCTGGTGGATGTGTTTGACAACATGACCCTCATCAAGGAGTTGGACGGATACGCCATGTTAGAGCCGATCCCCCTGCGCAAGACCACCCGTCCGCCGGTCATCCCCGATCGCATCGACCTGACAAAAAAAGATGCCACGGTCTATCTGGCAGACATTTATGCGGGCCCGGGACTGGCAGGCGTGCCGCGCGGCACCGTCAAGAAAATGCGCCTCTACGAACCGCACTTCGGCTACCCCGGCATGGGCGGGCACATCAACGTCGGCATCGACGGCCCATGGGATGTCCATCGCATCCTCGGCACAGTGCCGGTGGAGGCCGACGGCTCGGCCAGCTTCAAGGTGCCGGCCAACACCCCCATCGCCGTGCAACCGCTCGATGCGGAGGGCAAGGCCATCCAACTCATGCGCAGTTGGTACACGGCGATGCCGGGCGAGAGTTTCTCATGCATCGGTTGCCACGACACGCAAAACGCGATTCCTCCTAACAAACCTACGTTGGCCAGCCAGCGTGCGGCCTCAGCCATCACGCCGTGGTATGGTCCGGCCCGCGGCTTCAGCTTCAAACGCGAGGTGCAGCCGGTCCTCGATAAATACTGTGTCGGTTGCCACAAGGAAGGCGCCCAACCGGTTAATGGCCAGGCCGTGGCCGACTTCACCGCCAAACCAACCAACGGCGAGCGCAATTTCACTCGCTCCTACATCGCCCTCCATCCGTTCGTGCGCCGCCCGGGACCGGAGAGCGATTACCACCTGCAAAAACCGTTGGAGTATCATGCGGACACCAGCGAACTGGTCCAGATGCTCAAACGCGGCCACTACAATGTGAAGCTCGACGCCGAGGCATGGGAGCGGCTCGTCACATGGATCGACCTCAACGTGCCCGACCACGGCACTTGGACCGAGCATGTCAATGGCGCGCGGCCCGTGATGCAGAGGCGCATGGAGATGCACGCGAAATATGGCAACCGCACCGACGATCCGGAGGCGGTCCCGGCACCATCTAACAAGGAGCCGGTTGCCTATGTTGCACCCGCACCGCTGCCCGAGCGCAAGCCGTCGAACCTGCGCGTGGACGGGTGGCCGTTTGATGCCGCCGAGGCGGCCAAGCGCGTCACGGCCGCGAAGCTGCCGCCCACGCTAAAGATCGAGGTGGCGGACGGCAAGACGCTGGATCTGGCACTCATCCCCGCAGGCGAATTCATCATGGGCGATGCCGCCGGTGAGAACGATGAGTTTCCTGTTAGCAGGGTCAAGGTCGACAAGCCGTTCTACATGGGCACCCTGGAAATCAGCAACGCCCAATACGCCGCCTTCGACACCAAACACGACAGCGGCGTGATCAGCATGACCGGCAAGGATCAGGGCGAGCGCGGCATTACCATCAACCAGCCGAACCAACCCGTGGTCCGCATCTCCTGGAACGAGGCCGTCGCGTTTTGCAAATGGCTCTCGCAGAAGACTGGCAAGAAGTTCACGCTGCCGACCGAGGCACAGTGGGAATGGGCCTGCCGCGCCGGCACCGAATCACCGTTCGCCTACGGCACCCGCGACAGCGATTTTTCCAAGTTCGCCAACCTGGCGGACGCCTCGCTCAACCAACTGGACCGCGGCGATGCTCCCCCATGGCATCCGCGGGACCGCCGCTTCAACGACGGCTGCGGGGTGACCGCCGACGTCGGCCGCTATGAGCCGAATGGCTGGGGCCTGCGCAACATGCATGGCAACGCCGCGGAATGGACGCTCAGTTCGTACCGGGCCTATCCGTATGCGGACGGCGACGGACGCAACGAGGCGAAACCGGACGCCATGAAGACCGTGCGTGGCGGCTCATGGTTCGACCGGCCGCAGCATGCACGCTCCGCGGCACGTCTCCCCTACCGCCCATGGCAGGCGGTCTACAACGTCGGCTTCCGCGTCGTGATGTCTGCCGAGGGCCAGCCCGCCGTCGCCTCCGGCACGCTCCCACCCCCAACCGCAACCTCCGCGCGCTAGCCCGCGGCAGCCCGAGGAATAATCTAACATAATTGCCCAGCTCGACTGAAATCATCAGTCGGCTTAACCACTGATTGAACGGATTACTGACAATTTTCACCCCTCCCTCAGAGGCGCCATAAGGAGGAGGTACATTCCTGTCCCTCGCGAATCGGTGAACAAAAATGTCCAGCCTCCTTAAATCATTAAACCTGAAGAGGAAAATGAACCGCAGATTAACGCGGATGAACATTGATGATAAGAGGTTTAAACCGAATTCCAACCTAACCCAGCAGGTGAGACCGCAAATCGTCACAACTCTTTGATTATCTGCGTGACTATGCGTCCATCTGCGGTTTCATTTCTCTTACTAGGGTCAACCCTGATGACGACAAGCCTATGAACCCGAAAATTAAAACCATGATAGGTCTGGCAGCCGGCCTGCTGCTCGGCGGATTGGCCTGCGGAGAAGAGGCCGCCAATCTAACAACATCACCCAAGCCGGCACTGAAAAACCCCGCGGTGGTCTGGGAAAGCCTGCCGGCCATCCGCACGGGAGTGAAGGTCTGGAGCCACACCTCCAAGAGTCCGCTCAACTGCACCATCATGGATTGGAGCAACTACACGTTGCAGGACGCCAGCGGCTACGAGCAGGCGTATTTCAAGGGCGGCTCCGGCATGTTGATTCATGCCTGGTTCGCCTGGATGAACAAAAACGACGGCAACCTCAAACTCAGCCTCAAAGACGCCGCCGTCCCAGGCCATGACCGGCTCATGACCGACTATTTCAAAACCGGCAAGGCACCCTATCAACTATGGTACAACCAGAACGGCAGCATGTGGTGGGCCTTCCCCTGCCTGCCCTTCGACGCGGTGTTCAAGGCCACCCTGACCAAGCGGCCGGATTGGTACCAATACACGCTGCACCTCTATCGTGAGCGCCGGTTCGCCGAAACCCTCAGCGTGGATGAAGTCAATGCCCTCCAGGCAAAATTGCAGGCGCCCACCGGCACCTTCCCTGGCGCCGACCCTGGCAACCTAGCGGCCACCACCACTCTCGACGCCAGCGCCAAGGAAAAGGTCGTCTTTGACGTCAACAAGCCCGGCGTGATCCGCGGCATCCGGATCACGCCATCATCGGTCGACGCCGGATTACTGGACAAGGTATCCATCCGCATGACCACGGACGGCGTGGTGACCGCCAACCTTCCGGTATCGATGTTTTTCGGAGGCTACCGCGGGGCCGATATGAAAAATGCCAAGGGTCAACCCGCCGGCTTCGATGGCAAACAATTGTATTGTTATTTCCCGATGCCTTTTTGGAAATCCATGAAGATCGAATTGCTCAACCCACAGGCTGCCCCGCTGCAGGGGGTCTGTGAGATCAATTGGTCGGAGCACAACCCGTATCCGGAGGCAACCACGGGCACCTTCAAGGTGCAGTTCAACGATGGCGTGGCCGTCAAGGCGGGTGCGCCTGACTTCGCCAACCTCAACGTCGAAGGATCGGGCGTTCTGGTCGGCTGCGTCTCAAAACTCACCGGTGACATTGAAGCCAATTTCAGCATCTTCACCGATGGTTCGCAAACCCCCGCCGTGGAAACCACCGGCGGCGAGGATTATTTCAACCACAGTTATGGCATCCATCCCGGCGTCTGTAACCCCTACAGCGGCGGCCTCGCCGACGGCACCGCCTACCGGTTCCATATCCTCGATTATGTCCCGTTCCTCAACTCTATCAAGCTAACCCAGGATCATGCCCATGGCTTCACCCACGACAGGGACGGTTCGTTCCTCAGCGCCGTCTATTACTATCACAATCCAACAAAGTTTCTGGTTCCAACCGATGCACTCGACGTCGGCAAGCCGGACGCCGAGGCGGCGCACTACTACAAAGCCGATGGCACGGATGGCAAACTGCGCGTGCAGACGGACATCTCGGGCTATGAGGGCGATTTCAACCAACCCCTCACCGATGACGGCCGCTGGACCGACAAGGAGTCCTCGTTCACGGTCAAAATCTCCCCTGATAACGACGGCGTGCGCTTGCGCAAACGCATCAACCAGACGGCCTATCACCAGGAAGTGGACGTTTATGTGGACGGCACCCTGGCCGGCACCTGGTTCGAGCAGGGCGCCAATTACGTGCTCAACTACGACCTGCGCAAATACCGCGAGCTGATCAAGAACCACTATGCCGAAACCCAAATGGACGTGCCGACCTGGCAGAACGGGACCATGCCGGCGAAGTTCCGCGACACCGACTTCGAGATCCCGGCCAATCTAACCAAAGGCAAACCCGCTCTCAACCTCAAGTTCGTCACCAGGAACTCATTGGCCATCAATCCGGCTGATGAAAAGCTCACCAATGAATACCATTACTGGGTCTATTCCTACTTGGGGGCGGTCAGGGAATCCAGATAATCGCCGAGGGCGGTGATCTCCTCGGCGGTGCCGACCAAAGGCGGCATGAAGGATTTGTAGGGGGAATCCGGCTTGGAGTCGTGCAGAATGGCTAACAACCTGGTGATGGCCTCGCGGTCGCGGCCCGCCATCAAACGCTTCATGGGGCGGTAAGCATCGACGGTATGGCAGGCCATGCACTGGCCACGGAACATGCCTTCGCCGCGCTGCAACACCGTGGCGTTGGCAGGGAGCCAGGGGGAGTTAGGGAGATAGCCGTCGCGGTTGAGTCGCTCGACGTCGCTCTTGCGCACGCCATTGGAATACATATGGCGGCCGATCACATACGGCTTGCGCAACATTTCACGGCTGTATTCGCCGGCGGCCGTGACCACCAGTCCCAAAAACAACACCGCCAAGGCGTGCGCGCGGCCAAATGAGAGTGGCAGGCGCCACGCCAGGAAATACACGACACCCACGACGGTGACCGAGCTAATGACCATGAGCAAAGCCATCCGCGTGACCTGGGTGAAGGCGCCGGTGCCGATGGTGCTCATGCCTAACTGTAACAGGGCGCGCTGCGCCTCGGGCACCTGCCACAGATACCAGACGAGAATGAACGGCATGGCCAAAAACGATGGCAGGAGCCATTTGGCGCTCCAGCGCACCATCTCGGTTTTGAGCCGCGGTTCGGCCTCACCATCAATCCGGCTGCACGTCACCAACGCCCAAATGCCGGCCAGCGAAACACACACCGCCGAACGCAGGAGCAAACTCGGCCAGTAGGTGGGATTGAAAAACGCCTGCCAGAACCGACTGGCTTCCTGGCCGGTGCCGGCCACCGCCAGCCATGGTTCGCCGGGCATCATCATGAAACCGAGAATGCCGTTGATGATCACCAAGGTGAGGAACGATGCGACGGCATAGACATAACCCACCTTGAGATGAAGTTCGTTGGAGATCCTGCCCCAAGTGTAGTAATAAACCACCGCCGTGCTCAGTTCGACCATGAACAAGACCCACTCGATCGCCCAGCCGAAGACAAAGTTATGAATCAACGTGCTGGTGCCTTCGGGATTAGCCAGGCCGATGGAGAACCAGATTCCCACGCCTGAAACGGTCCCGAACACGCCCGTGAGGATGAGGAAAAACTTCGAGTGCCCGCGCACCTTTTCCAGCCAGTCGGCGCGGCCTTCGCGCAAGGCTTTGCGTTCGGCCAGCGGCAGATAGAGCCCGCCGCCCACCGCAAAGTGGGAGATCATGATATGGAAGATGGCAATGATGCCAATCACCCAGCCACTGCCGATATGAGGGACGTCCCAGAATGGATAGTTCATGATGCTCGGAAATTACTTTGGATTTGCCGCCGGGGGTGATTGGGCAGCGCCCGCCTTGGCTGGCCCGGGCTGCGCGTCGGTGAGGGTTTCATTATGGGTCGCCCAGTATCCCCAGCCAGTGGTGACGATCAGAATGAACAGCGCAAGCAGACCGAAATAGGTGGCGCGCCGACCGCGCCGACCCGAGGACCGGTTGGGATCGTAGAGCGGAATGAGACACCACAACACCATTCCTAACGAAAACCACACCAGGCCGATGATCTCGCCCGCCGCACCCGGCAACCAGTTGCCGAAAACTTTAAGCACCTGGAACTGGCTCATGAAATACCATTCCGGATGAATCCCCCGCGGCGCCGGCTTGAGCGGATCGGCCGCCTGGCCCAGGTCCCACGGAAACACCGCCGCCAGCACCGCCAGCACGTTGAGAGCGATGAGCCACATGGCCATGTCCCTCAGCATGAAGTTGGGGAAAAACGGCATGTTCCGGCGTTGCTCAACCGGCCGCGCCTCCTCGGATGGCGGCAGCGCGTTGCCATGCTTTTGCACCAGCCACAGATGAAATCCTAACAATGGAACAAACAGCGCCGGCAACACCACCACATGCAAGGCGAAAAACCGTTGCACCGTGAACTCGTTGACCTCCAGTCCGCCCCGCACCAGGTCGGCCATCACCGGCCCGATCACCGGCATCGAGGCCGGAATTTCCAGACCCACCTTGGTGGCGAAATACGCCAGCTCATTCATGGGCAGCAGATAGCCGCTGAACCCGAAGAGCATGGCCATCACCAACAGCGCGATGCCGCTCCACCAGCCGAATTCACGCGGACTGCGGTAAGCCTTCATGAAAAACACCGAGAACATGTGCACAAAAATGGAGAGCACCATCAGGTTGGCGGCCCACGAATGGATGGAACGGATCAACCAGCCGAAGTTGATGTCGAAGGTGATCTGACGCACCGACTCGAATGAATCCGGCCCCGGCCGGTAATAGAGCAGCAGGAGCACCCCGCTGACGGCCTGCACGAGGAAGAAAAACAAGGTCACGCCACCCCAATAATACCAGGCCGAATGGCGGTGTTCGGGCACGGTTTTCTTCTGCGCGAAGTGCAGCATGTCATCGAGGTTGAGGCGCTCGTTCGCCCATGTGTAAGCAGCTTGGATGAGTTTGTTCATGATGCGTTCCTATGCCCGAGATACAATAACAGCGGTGTCAGTCACTTCCCTAACCACAAAGGCCTTCAGCGGCTTGGGGGGAGGCCCGGCGATATTGTGGCCATTGGCCGGATCGTAGGTGCCGCCGTGGCAGGCGCAAAAAATGCGCTGCTTGTCCGGCTCATACTGCACCGTGCACCCCAAATGGGTGCATTTGGCGCTCATGGCCACCCATTTGCCCTCCGGCAGATGAATCAGCAGGCACGGCTCGGCACCAAACTTGAAAATGAGGGCGCTGCCGGCGGGGAGTTTTTGCGCATCCTTCAGCGTGATTTCGGTCACTGCTGCGGCCAGGGTGGCTTTTTCCACGGGTGAGTTCAGGAACCGGTAAATCGGATAGCCGAGGGCTGCCGCATAACAAAACCCGACACCGCCCACGACCACCTTGGTGAACATGCGGCGGGTGGATGCCGGTGAAATTTCCTCCTGCCCTTGCTGTTGTGTGTTGGAATTGTCGTGGCTCATCACATCACTTTTTCCGGAATGGTTTTTGCCTTCATCATCACTGAAATCAGCCAGCCAGCCACGCCCAACCCGGCCACAAACAGCGCCAGGAACAGGATCACCACCCCCCAGTTGGTGACCACCACCCTCTGCCAAACATCATAGCCCTTGCTCAACAATGTCAGGTCCCGGAGCGCATCCCGATACACCGTCATGCCCAGGATCCCCACCAACAACAACGTCGCCCCTATCCAGCCCGCCGCCCGGTTGATCGGTTGTTTCACCGCCGCCCAAAGACCAAACAGGCCTATCAATACCGCGACGCCAATCCATGCCAGACCCGCGTAACGGGCGAGCGGATCGGCGGCCAGCGCGTCGCGAATCCCTTGCGGCTGGGCCTGCAAGACCCTGGCCGCGACAAAGGCCTGAACTATCAACATCACCACTGCCAGACGTCCCCCGTTGGCTGCCAGATATCTGCGCACCGGATCTTCAAACACACGGCGGCCCGCCAGCCATATCATCCAGATGCCTGAAACCCAAAAGCCACCTGACACCATGAACAACCAGCGTGGAAATGCGGTCGGATCGTGCGGTGGCAACTGCGAACCGTGTGCGGTGGTCGCATACATCTGGCCCCAGACCTCGGGCCGCAGCATCAGCGTCATGTTGGTGACGTAAATCTTGGCGATGGCCCCGGCCAGCAACCAGGCCAGCAAACCCTGCCACCAGACGGCCTTGCCCTTTTCCGCGCCCGCGGCAAATTGATAGATCAGCCAGTAACAGGCCATCAGCAAAAATATGACCGCGATCCAGTACACACCTATCAGTACGCTGCTGGTGTAGAGGGCGCGCCCGTACAACACCTGCGCGAACAACAACGGCGGCACCCCCAGGTTGATCACGTAGGTCATCACCACCGTCAGCCGCTTCGCCAGCGCCGCGGCCGCCGTCAGCCGCAACTCCGCCGCGGCATCCTGCCGCCGCATAACCCCGTAAAGGTTCAACCACGTGGCCACCAGCAGGCCGCCTAACAACAACTCCACCGTGATGAAGTGCAACGCCAGCGTGAGAATGTGCAAACCCTTGAAGAGCAATACCGGGGCTGGCAACGGAATGGGATCAACAGCAGGAAATGGGTTCATGAGTGGGCGGGTCGCCGCGGAATGTACACAGGCTTGCCAGTTATCCAAGAACATTTAAGGATTTATTTTCGGCCGGTAGGGTGTGGCGGTCTCGCCGCGCCGCGACTCCCCTCCCCGCGCTGTCACCAGCGCGCCTACGAAGAGGGCGGTGCCCCAGCCAGGAATCTGAAAGAACCGCCCCCGGCAACCCCGTTATACACATTCCTCGCACCCCTATGAAAACGCCGTTCGTTCCCTTGATGTTGTTGTCCGCCATGCTGACCCTTGGTTCTGCCGCGCAGGCGGCTGAATCCCCCGCCCCCACTCCCCGCCCGGAACACCCACGGCCGGATTTGCTCCGCGATAATTGGCTGACCCTCAACGGTGAGTGGCAATTCGAGATCGACAAGGCGGGCGACGGCGAGACTCGCGGACTGACCACCGGCAAAGACCTCAACGCCAAGATCATTGTCCCCTTCTGCCCGGAAAGCAAACTCTCAGGCATCGGCCTCGGCAACAGCGAAAAACTCAAAAATGTCTGGTATCGCCGGATGTTCGACCTGCCACAAACCATGCAGGGCAAGCGCGTTAGAATCCATTTCGGCGGCGTCGATTACAAGGCCTCGGTCTACGTCAACGGCCAGCCCGTCGGCACCCACATCGGCGAGAATGTCGCGTTTGCCTTTGAAATCACCCGTTTTCTCAAGGCCGGCCCCAACGAGGTGGTGGTCAAGGTGCTCGACGACATGTGGACCGGCCTCCAACCGTGTGGCAAGCAATCGCGCGACAAGAGCGGCGGCTGTGTCTACACCCGCACCACCGGCATCTGGCAACCGGTGTGGCTGGAAGCCGTCGGCTCGTCGTTTGTGCAGAATATTTCGGTAATCCCGGATCCGGACCACTCTCGAGTACTGGTCACAGCCGCCATCGACGGCCATGACAAGGACCTCACTCTCAAGGCGGAGGCGTTTGCCGATGGCAAGCTGGTGGGCTCGGACACCAGCACCGGCCCGTGGCAGCAGACGTTGGTGATCGACCTCAAGGAAAAGAAACTCTGGCACCCCGGCGCGCCATTTCTCTATGACCTGAAGCTCACGCTCAGCAGTGGCAAGGACAAGCTCGACGAGTTGCAGAGTTACTTCGGCCTGCGCAAGGTGACCATCGACGGCCGCAAGATCCTCATCAATGGCAAGCCGGTGTTCCAACGGCTCATCCTCGACCAGGGGTTTTATCCCGATGGCCTGTGGACCGCCCCTTCGGATGCGGCCCTAAAAAGCGACATCGAAATGAGCATGGCCTGCGGCTACAACGGCGCCCGCCTCCATCAGAAAGTCTTCGAGCCAAGGTTCCTCTACTGGGCCGACAAACTCGGCTACATGGTCTGGGGCGAATACCCTAACTGGGGGTTTGATCTCAAGCCACCGGGATACTCGGCCTATGTCAACGAATGGACCGAGATCCTGCTGCGCGACCGCAACCACCCGTCGATCGTCGGCTGGTGCCCGTTCAACGAAACCGACAAGGCCGCGGGCGAAATCCAACAATTGGTCTGGAACGTCACCAAGGCGGTGGACCCGACCCGTCCCGCTCTCGAAACCAGCGGCTGGTCCCACACCCTTCCCCACCCGGAAGTCCTCGACGCCCACGATTATGAAAGCAATGGCGCCACCCTCCGCGACCGCTGGATGAAAAACCTATCCGTTGGCAAGGACCAGCCCGCCAGCGACCGCGGCCTCCCGTTCATGGTCAGCGAAATCGGCGGCATCGGCTGGGCCGCCGAGGGCGGCTTCAGCTATGGCGCCCAACCCAAGTCCCACGACGAATTCTATACCCGCTATAAGGCCACCATCGATGCCATGCTCGACAACCCGCACTTCTTCGGGTTCTGCTACACCCAGTTGACCGACATCGAGCAGGAGAAAAACGGCCTCTACTATTATGACCGCAAGCCGAAGTTCGACGTGAAACAACTCCATGACATCACCGCCCGCCAAGCGGCTTACGAATTGGACAAACCGTAATCCATCCACCCGGATTCATCCCAAGTAAATCACCCGTCCAGTTCGCCAGTGGCTCGCGCCCTTGTTCCTCGCCTTGTTCGCCACCAGTTGCACCCAGGTGGGCCCGAGCAAACGCGTCGGCATGGTCACCCAACTCCGCCCGGAAAAAATCGCCGAATACAAACGCCTCCACTCCGACTCCAATCCCGGCGTGCGCGATTTGCTCAGCAAATACCACCTGCGCAATTTCTCGATCTATCTCCAACAAATCGACGGCAAGTGGTATGAATTCGGCTACTACGAATACACCGGCACCAACTTCGAGGCGGACACGGCCACCATGGCCAAGGAGCCCCGCAACAGCGCTTGGCTCAAGGTGTGCGACCCGATGCAAAAGCCGCTCCCGGGTTCCAAGGGATGGACCGAAATGAAACGGGTTTATTTCAACCCGTAAACCGGATCTCCTCAACAAGTACGGCCTGCCGGCCTCCCCGATCCGCACCGAGAATTAAGGTGTGGAGGGCACTTTTAGCCGCGCAAAGAGTTTTCCGGCCACTGCATTGCCGCGGGGAATGAGCACTTCCACCCGGTCGATGGATGCCCCAAAGCCATCGTTGACCACAGTGATCCCCACGCCATTGACGCCTTGCTCGGCGAAGGTCCACGCACCCACCATATCACCATCATATTCGATGCCTGGGGCCAGATACACCGCATCATCATGGCGCCGATAGACCACGCGCAGATAGTTATTATCCACTGTGATCCGCGGCAACAAGTCGCTGGAGTTGGCGCCGGGATTGGCGGGGTTGGGCTCGCCCCCGATCACAAACTCAATCCCGTTGGGAATTCCGTCATGATCAGGATCTGCACCGAAAGCCGCTTCCTCACCGCGCAGTCCTTTGCCGTAGGCCCATGCGAGACAGGGCATGAGAACTGTTAGATCCACATGTTTTCCGGCACTATCGTAGGTGACTCCGAGATAATACACCTGCGTGCCATAGGTCACCGTGAGGACGGAGTCGGTTGCGGGCACATTGCGGAACGTTCCGGCATAGTGCCCGCTGCCGCTCGCATTGATGATGCGGAAGCTATCGCCAAACGCCGGGGCATATTGCAGGGTGACATGCAACTCCGTGAGGCTGCTGCCGAGGTCAAGCGCGGCACCATCAGCGATGACGATTTGATCAAATGCTGAAGTGCCGGCGAGTTCTACCGCACAGACGGGATGAGCCCCCCCGGCGACGAAATTCACCTGTCCATATAGCGTGAGCGTGCCTGGTGAGTTGCCCGGGGCAATGCCGGCACCGTCCGATATCGATAGATTGCCGGAGAGTGCGCCGACGCCGCTGAGACGGGCGGAGGTGCCTGTCATGCTGTGAGTGCCTGCGCCCAGCACAATGTGGCTGTCGGTGACAAGCGCACCGGAGTGAGTGGAACCACCGTAGAGATAAAGGGTGCCAGCGGTGGCATGAATCGTGCCGCTGTTGGATACTGCGGCGTACATATAGTTCTCACCACCACTTTGGTTGAGGGTTCCCGGATTGTTGAACACGCCGCCGCCATAGGTGTTTGTGAACTGGCTGCCATCGGTCAGATTCCAGGTGCCGTTGTTCTGGAGCTTGCCACAGCCCGCATC
>CAIKDP010000447.1 GCA_903826205.1 Akkermansiaceae bacterium | reverse complement strand
CGTCCGGGTCGTTCTGCAATCCGCTAATCAGCGCGGCCGTCGATTGGGTGGCAGAGCGGACGTGGCTGTGCACCCGCCGGTTCGAGAGTCCCGCAAAATCACGCACCGTGTCCAACTGGTGCCGCACCTTGGCTTGCCGGGCATTGGCGGCACTGGTGCCGCTCTTGAAAATGACCAGCGCCTCGCCCTCCACATAGTCCGCCGGGGCGGCCGCCCCCGGTTGAATCACCATGAATCCCAGCGCCATGGCCAGCCATCCGCAAGCCTGCCAGAACCGCGACGGACGGCCGACTTGGCTGGTATGGGCTGTGGAGTGGGGCAACACGTGCCGCAATTTGTCGCAGAATACCCCCCGAACAAGTTGAAAACAGATTTTTTTCTCAATGATGGCTCTTGGCGGGATCCCCTGGGTTCAGATGCCCGCGCCGCGCTGATACCAGCCGCGCGAGGCGTTGCAGACGCGGCAGACGGAAAGCATCACGGGCACCTCCACCAAGACACCCACGACGCATGCGAGGGCCGCGCCCGAACTCGGGCCGAACAGGGTGATGGCCACGGCTACCGCCAGTTCGAAGAAATTGCTGGCACCGATGAGGGCACCGGGCGCGGCGATGTCATGGGGTACCTTGCACCACCGCATCAACAGATAGGTCAGGCTGGAGTTGAAGTAGACCTGCATCATGATCGGAATGGCCAGCAAAATCACCGCGACCCATTTGGATGTTAGATTCTCCGCCTGAAAGGCGAAAATCAGCACCAGCGTCGCCAGCAGTGCCACGACCGTCACCGGTTGGAAGCGCGGCAGGAAGGATTGCTCGAGCCACTCGCCGCCATGGGATTTGAGCAAGGCCTTGCGGGTGAGAAAGCCCGCCGCCAACGGAATGACGATGAACACGACGACCGAGGTGATGAGCACTTTGGACGGCACGATCACGTCCGCCACCCCGCACAGGAACATCACGATGGGCGCAAACGCCACCAACATGATGAGATCGTTGACCGCCACCTGCACCAGCGTGTAGGCCGGATCACCGTCGGTTAGATAACTCCACACAAACACCATGGCCGTGCAGGGTGCGGCGGCCAGAATGATGAGGCCGGCGGTGTAGTTCCTGGCCATCTCCGGCTCGATCCATGAGGCGAAGACGTGTTGCAGGAAGACCCAGGCAAGGAATGCCATGCTGAAGGGTTTGACCAGCCAGTTCACAAACAGGGTGATGAAGAGACCCTTGGGTTTCTTCGCGATACTGCCTAACGAGCCGAAGTCGATCTTGAGCATCATCGGGAAAATCATCAGCCAGATGAGTACGGCGATGGGGATGTTGACTTGCGAGCCTTGGCCGAATTCCAGTTTGCTAAGGGTGGCGATGAAGCCCGGCAACAGTTTTCCCAACCCCACACCGACGATCATGCATACCAGAACCCACAGGGAAAGATAGCGCTCGAAAAAATTCAGGCGTTTGGGTTCTGCGGGTGGTGGGGTGCTCAGTGTTGGGGGTGTCGTATTCATGTTTTGATGAGTCGGAGACTGGACGATGCCAAGCGGTCGAGGGCATCCGGGCCGGTGGGTTCCTCCGGTTGCCATGGCAGCCAGGCGGTGCGGGTGGCGTGTTTCGTCACCACCTCGCTCAGGTAGCGGCGCTCGGATTCTTCGCGGCGTTGCAGCAAGAGATCGCGGGAACCGCTGTGAAGCAGGCTTTGATTGATAACCCACGCAAACGGCTCGATGCGTGCCCGGCGCAGGTCTTCCTGCAAATCGGCGGCCTCATGCACAGGGGTGGCTTCGGGCAAGGTAACCAGCAGAATCCGGGTGAAGGAAGGATCACGCAGGCGTTCCAGCAGTTTGAGCACTTCATCAGGTTGGGTGCGGCGGGCCTGGCGCTCCAACTCGCGGTGATAGGACTCGCTGGCATCCAGCAGGAGCAGCGTGTGACCCGTGGGCGCGGTGTCCAAGACGACAAAGTGCTTGGTGCCATGCCCCACTTCGCGGGCAAAGGCACGGAACACGGCGATCTCCTCGGTGCACGGGGAGCGCAGGTCCTCTTCCAGCAAAGCGCGACCCGCCGCATCCATCGCGGCCCCTTGCGCCGTCATCACTTCCTTTTGATAGGCGGCGGTCTCCGCAGTGGGATCGATTCTGCTCAGCGTGAGTCCGGTCACGTGACCCGCCAAGGTCCGCGCCACATGTGCGGCGGGATCGGTGGTGCTGAGATGGACGGAATGACCGCGTTTTGCCAGCATCACGGCGATGGCGGCGGCAACAGTGGTCTTGCCCACGCCGCCTTTGCCCATCGTCATGATGACGCCGTTACCTTGGCGTTCCATGTCGGCAACAAGCTCCTCCAGGCTTTCCATTTCCGGCGGGCTCCAGCCGTCATTCGGGGGTGTCGCGATGCCGGACGAGTCTTCATCCAACAATATCCGCAGGCCGTGGATGCCGAGGATATTCACGGGCCGCAGAGGCACGATCGAAGTCGGCAGGCTGTTGATAAAGTCCCCGGCAGCCTCGATGGCCGCCATGCCACGGTGCTGCAACGCGAGGGCAGTGACGTCTTCCGGGCACTCGGTTTCAAAAACGCCGTTGATGACAAGGCACTGATTGCTCACGCCGAGCGCCCGCAACTCGCCCGAGGTGCGCTGCGCTTCCTGGAGCGCCGCAGATTGGGGACGACTCACCAACACCAGCGTCGTCGCGGTGGCATCGGCCAGCGTATGCACGGTGGACTCATAAATGGCGCGTTGCTTATCCAGCCCAGCGAGTGGTCCAAGACAGGAGCTGCCACTGGTATTGTTGTCCAGGAACTGGTCCCACGCCTTGGCCAGACTCATCAAGCGCAGCGTGTGGCCGGTCGGCGCGGTGTCGAAAACAACATGGTCGTAGTGCTTCGCCGCCTCCGGATTTCCGATCAAAGCCGTAAACTCATCGAAGGCCGCGATTTCCACCGTGCAGGAGCCTGAAAGCTGTTCCTCCATGTTCCGCAAGGCAGCCTCCGGCAGCAGGCCGCGCATCGGGCCGATCAAGCGTTCGCGATAAGCGGCGGCGGCCGCGACCGGGTCGATATTCAAGGCGTCCAAGCCAGGGACGCCGACGACGGCGGTGGGTGCATTGGTTAAGTGTGTCTCAAGCACTTCATCCAGATTGGAAGCCGGGTCGGTGCTTACTAACAAAACCCGCTTGCCAGCCTCGGCGAGTTTCAAGGCCGTGGCACAGGACAGCGAGGTTTTGCCCACGCCTCCCTTGCCAGTGAAAAACAAATAGCGGGTGGCGGCAGCCGGATCGGTCTGATAGATCGGCAGCTTCATGCTAACTTGGGAGCGGGTGCCTGCTTGCCGATGCCTACCATGTCGCCCAATTCCAGCCTGCCCGGATAGCTGCCGGAACTCACGACCTCGCCGTCAAGCAGTATCAGCGGCAGGCACTCAATGCCTTTCTCATTGACGGTTTTTGACACCTTGGCGTTGGCGGCAAACGCATCATATTGATGGAGTGGATTGAAGCGCTCCACTTGCACGCCATTCATGCTGAGCCACTGTAAGGCCACGGCGAAATTGACGAGATTATTGTCCACCTCGGCCCCACACACGCCGGAGGAGCAACACATCGGTGGATCGAACACTTGAACGGTTTTCATGGCTTGTGACAAATGGGTTAGAACGTTGCCAGCAGATAGAGACCTACGCCGACCAGCAGCATACCGGCGACGACACGAATGGCCGCCTCGAATTTTTGTGCCTTGATCGAGGCTTTGCCGAAGGAAACGCCGAGCAGGATGGCGGCCAGCGGCAGACTGAAGCCGAGGGCGAACGCGGCCATCAGCAGCATCCCCCACACCGAGTGGCCCTGCAACACTGCCGCGCCTAACACGACGAAGATTCCTGGATTGCAGGGCAACGAACACGCCGCCACGCCGCCCCCCAGCAATAGGCCCACAACGAGCGTTGCGAGAACCCCCTGTCCAGCGGCAGATGTTGCCGTCTTGCGGCGGATTTGTGGCAGTTTGAGTGGCAACAAGCCGAGGGCCGCGAGCCCGAATACCACCGCGATCACCCCGGCAAACAGCTTCCAGTAAGTGCCGAGCAGCGCCTGTGCCGTCTGCCCCACGAAGCCCGCCACGAAGCCCAGGACGACCAGCGCCACGGAGGTGCCAAGCATGAACGAGACGGCGGAGCCGATGGCGGCCTGGCGGCTCATGTTTTCGCGGGTGCCCGAGTATGCCACCAGCATGCCCATTGCGGGCAGGGTGCAACAGGCGCTGCCCACGGCGCTGGCCAAGCCTAGCGCAAATGCCAGAGGCAAGGCGAGCGGTCCCGTGCTGGCTGCCTGAAGTGCGGTCGTAATGGATTGCATAAGGGTGGCTTCTTGGTTCCTATGGGCACCCGCTAGGACCGCAGCCACCGCTGCCACAACCGCCCGCGCTCGACGCAGCAACATAGCCTTGCACCAGTTTGGTCTCCGTGATTTCACCAGTGACAGGGCTCATGCCCTTGCCCTTGACCATGGCCAGCACTGCCGGCAGCGCCATCTGTGGTCCCAGTTTGTCGTAATCCGGCGCACCGGCCTTCAAGGTAAAGAGGGCACATTTGGCACCCTGCCCCTGAATGGTGCGCATGGCCGCCTGCATCGTGGTGGTGGGGGCCTTGACGGAACTCGCCTGCTTGCCAGGAAGATAGACGAAGACGCTATCACTGCTGGCAGCGACGGTATTCAGTTCGGCAAACGTGCCTATCATCGTTCCCACGCTTGCCTCCGCTGGCTGGACAACCTCGCCTGTGGCAGGCGCGGGAGCACTCGCGGCAGGCACCGCTGATGTCGCACCAGGTGTCGTAACTGATGCCGCACCAGGTGCCGCAAAAGTGCTCGCCTCCGTCCGGGTCGATGGCGCATCGGTTTTGGTCATGGCCCGAACCACCAGAACTCCGGCGACGATCAGAACGATAGCGGCAATCCCCCAGCGCGCCTTGTTCGACGGCCCGGTGGAGTGGCAGTTACAACCGGCCCCGCAGCCCTCGGCTTGTTGTTTGAGTAATTCCATGTTATCGGCTGCCTTCGGCTCTTCGTTTGTCGTGTTCATGATTCGTTTGGGTTGTTGGTGTGTTCGGTGTCAGAAAATCAACAGTACCTCACGGGTTTGCGTGCCTGGACTTAGAGGCTTCCCATGACGAACTGCGGGACTGAGCATTGAGCCGCGGGTGCTTTCGCCTCGTCACGCCGGCCATCGGCGTAGGCCTCGAAAACCCTCTTGATTTCGTCGCGCACCCGGCGGAAGACTAACAGTTGTGCCGCTTCGTCACCTGGCGCATGGGCCGGATCGTCAAAGCCCCAATGATGGCGGTTGAGCTGGCCGGGAAAGATCGGGCACGCCTGATCGGCATTGCCGCAGACGGTGATTACGGTTTCGACGTTCTGCTGGAGAAACTCGCCCATGGGCTTGCTGTGGTGGCCGGAAATATCGATGCCGATCTCAGCCATGGCCTTGATGGCAAGCGGATGGACATAGCCGGCTGGCTTGGACCCGGCGCTGCGCACATCGAGAAAGTCGCCGGCGGCCTGGCACAGGAGGCCCTCGGCCATGTGGCTGCGGCATGAGTTGCCGGTGCACAGGATCAGGACGATGGGTAATGGGGGGGTGGGCATGTAAGAGGAGTTGTGTGTTAAATTTGTTGGGGGCCACATTGGCTGCTGCGGATCTTCTTGAGTCGTGCGAGATCGTCCCGGAAGATTTTGCCTTCGAAAATACAATCCTGCAGGCAGGCGAGATTGGCCGCCAACTCACGGCAGGGCTTGGCGGGCAGCCCATACACCCGCCAGGTGCCGCGAATCTCCACTTCCACCATCTCATGGCGGCGCAGGTAGGCGAGTTGTTGGGATGTCCTTACGGGGCCGATGCCGAGGACTTTCTCAATGTGGCACACGCACTGCGGCTCAAGTCGCAGCAGGTTGAGAATGCGCAGGCGATTGACGTCGCACAGGCACTTGTAGATCGCGACGACTTGTTCGGTATTGGTATGCGTGACGGCCATGACGGATGTCATTTAAGCCATGCATTAAATAAGCGCAAGTGAAATCATCGGATTTTTTTGACGGGAAGACGGGCAGGGTTTGCCGCAAAGGCGCAGAGAACGCGGAGGAACGCAAAGGGGAGGGGATGTTTTGGATGTTCTTTGCAGGCGCGTTCGTGAGAACGCGGGGTGGAGGTGGGGAGAACAGTGGGCGAAACGCAGAGGCGCGGAGGACGCGGAGACAGACGCCGAGATGAAATGGAGGGCAAACACTTCACCGAGGATTGCAGAAAAACCGCAGCGCCATGGCATGCCTCACTCGCCGGTGTCCGGATAGGAGCCGAGGAGTTTGACGAACGAGCAGTGCCTGGCGAGTTCCGTTAGGGCGTCGGCGACCTTGGCATCGGCGCAGTGGCCGGCCAGATCCACATAGAAGATGTACTCCCAGTCCTTGCGTTTGGAGGGGCGGGACTCAATCTTGGACATGTTGATTTGGAATTGATCGAAGGCGCGCAGGGCGCTGACCAGTGAGCCGGGTCGGTCGTGGATGGCAAACAGAATGGAGGTGCGGTCGTTGCCGGTGGGCGGGCAGGTTTTCTCACCGATGACGAGGAAGCGGGTGGTGTTGGTGGCCCGATCCTGGATGGCTTCCTCAAGCAGGGTGAGGCCATACAATTCCGCGGCAAGCACGCCGCCGAGAGCGGCGGCACCTTCAGTCGCATGCTCGCGGGCCAGTTGCGCGGCCTTGGTGGTGGACGATACCTCGACCAAATCGGCGAGCGGGAAGTTTTTCAAGATCCAAGCGCGGCACTGGCCAAACACTTGCGGATGGGAATAGAGGGTCTTGATTTGCTCGCGGGGGATGGCAGCCATCAGACCGTTTTCGATGCGCAGCAGGATCTGGGCGCAGATATGCAGCGGCGAGTCCACAAACAAATCCAGAGTGTGGGAAACGGCACCCTCGGTTGAGTTCTCAATCGGCACCACTCCGTAGTCCACCCGGCGGCGGGCGACTTGATCAAAGACATCGGCGAAATTCGGCTGCGCGGCGTAGCTGACCGAATGCCCGAATTTTTTGATCGCGGCTTGATGGGTCCAGGTTCCTTCCGGGCCAAGATAGGCGATTTTCAGATCGTCCTCGAGGAGCAGTGCGGCGGACATGATCTCGCGATAAATCGCCCGGATCGAGCGTTCCGGCATCCGTCCACGGTTCATTTCCACCAGTTTGCGCAGCAACGCCTCCTCGCGCTCCGGCGCATAGATCTGCAGGCCGTCGCGCTTTTTGATCTGTCCCACCTGATGCACGAGGTCGGCGCGGCGCGACAACAGATCTAACATCTCTAGGTCGATCGAGTCGATTTGGTTGCGGATAGGGTCTAGGTTCACGTGCTGGGTTCAGGCGGGTTCGGGGGAGACTGTATTGGGGTCAGCCAGGGCTGCGGCGGCGGTCGTGGGACTCACAAAATTGCCGAGGGCCAGTTGTTGTTCGGGGTCGGCGATGGGTGGGACGGCTGGCGGTTCGGGCAGTTGGACTTTGCGCAGCTCGGCGGAGTTTGGCAGGTCGTTGATAGAGCGAATTCCGAAGTGCTCGAAGAACAATTCGGTCGTTTCATAAAGCAGCGGGCGTCCCGGGAGTTCGGCGCGGCCACCGATGCAGATCAGATCGCGGTCGAGGAGTTTTTGGAGCATGCCGTCGCAGGCGACGCCGCGCACGGCTTCGATGGCGGCCTTGGTGATGGGTTGGCGGTAGGCGATGATGGCCAGGGTTTCCATGGCCGGGCCGCTGAAGCGCTCGGGCTTGCGGCCCGGGAAGAGCTGGCGGACGAATTCACCATACTCGGGACGGGTGAAGATTTTCCAACCCTTGAGGCGCTCGCTGAGGATGAAGGCGCGTTGGCTGGCCTCATAGGCCTGGTTGAGTTCGGCGAGGGTCTGGCCGATGGCATCGGGGGTGGTGTCAGCCAGCGCGACCAGCCACGTGGGCAGCGGTTGGGGCTCTTTGCCCTCCTCGATTTCACGGAGGCGGACATCTTCGGCCTCAGCGACGTGAGCGCGCACCAGACGGGCGAGTTCGTCGGTCGTCAAGGGGGCTTGGGAGGCAAACAAGAGTGCTTCGATGATCGCGCTTAGCTGCATGGCGGAGCGGCAGCTTAGCGACGACTGGCGAGGATTTCAAGCCCTCTGGTAAAATCCTGCGAAAGAGTTATTTTGGCGAGAACCAAACTTTCTGCTTGCTGGAGACGGGAAGAGGGGCTAATCCACCGCGCCCGTTCGGTGATTTGGCGATTACGCGCCGGAATCGTGCCAAGGGGAAATACCAACATCCAAACACCCGCGACATGCCCGCGACCCATTCCACCACCCGCACTCCCACCGCAAAGAGCTCGAAGCAAGTTTCAACCAAAGGCGCCAAGCCCTCGGCTCCGGTGAAGGCAACTCCGAAAAAGGCACCCACCGTGAAAAAAGCACCGCTCAAGCCAGTCGGCAAGGCGCCAGTGACGTCGAAAGCGGTCACCAAGAAAGTTGCCCCCAAACCCGCCAAGCCCGCCCCAAAGAAGGCGGCGCCTGCTCCCAAGAAGGTGACGCCCGCTTCCAAGAAGGTGACACCTGCTCCCAAGAAGGTGACG
>CAIKDP010000446.1 GCA_903826205.1 Akkermansiaceae bacterium | reverse complement strand
GAGATGTTTCCCACGCCGGTCTTCCGGGCCGCCTACGACCATCTGGAACGCACCGGCCACGAAGCGGACCGGCGTTATCTGGAAGTGCTCAAGGTCGCGGCCGACGAGGGCCAAACCGCGGTTGAAAACGCGCTGGAACAGTTGTTGGGAGCGCCGCACCCGGTGATCACAGCGGCGGAGGTGCGGGCGATGTTGGCGACCTGGCGGGATCTCCAACAGGAATGGCGGGACCACCCGCCGCTGGAAGTGCGGCTCTCGGATTACGACGCGCTGCTGGATGGCGGGGAAGACGCGCCGGAAGAAGCTCCGGATGAAGCGGCTCAGGATCGGGAGGTGGCGCCATGAGTGCCCCCACCGATCCCACGGTAATGCTGTTGCGCTCGTTCTGTCTGGCCACCATGGCGGGCCAATACGAGGAGGTCATGCGGCGTGCCGAGAAGGACGGCTGGAGCCATCGGCAGGTGCTGCGCCACCTGTGTGAGAGCGAGGCCGTGGAGCGTGCCCAGAAGCGCACGGTGCGGCTGCTGGCGGAGTCGGGGCTGCCCGAGACCAAAACCCTCAGCACGCTCGACGAGGCGCTGCTGCCCGTCAAGGTGCGGCGGCAACTGCCCGCGCTCATCGAGGGCGGCTTTGTGGACCGTGCGGTCAACGTGCTGGCCTTCGGGCTGCCGGGGCGCGGCAAGACGCATTTCCTCGCCGCCCTGGGCCGGGAGCTGATCCTGCGCCATTCCAAGCGGGTGCTGTTCCGCCCGGCGTTCAAACTGGTCGGCCAGTTGCTGGCGGCCAAGCGCGACCTGCGGTTGGAAAACGAACTCAAAAAGCTCGACCGCTACGATGTCCTGATCCTCGACGACATCGGCTACCTTCAGCAAAGCCGGGAGGAAATGGAGGTGCTCTTCACGCTGCTGGCCGAGCGTTACGAGCGGCGCAGCATCCTCATCAGCTCGAATCTGGTCTTCAGCCAATGGGACCAGATCTTCAAGGATCCGATGACCACGATGGCGGCCATCGACCGGCTGGTGCACCACGCCATCATCCTGGAGTTCGACGGCGCGAGCCTGCGGGCCAGAAAGGCGGGCGAGAAAGCCCCGCCATCAGCCGCAGGATAGCTTCCGCTCGAATCATGGGGCAACCGCCCCAAACCTCGCCGAGTTGAGGGCAGCTCGCCCCCAGTGGTCACCCCCTAAATCCCCCACGGGGGACTTCTCCCCTCCCGTCCCCCAGGGGAGGCGGGGGGAAGCGTTGGCAGAGCCCCGCCTGCCATTGCCAATCGTGGGTAATTTTAATTGTCGTTGAGGGAATTTATAATTGTCGCTGGACATTCAAGGCCAAGATCATCCAATACGCGCTCGAAAGCTTCCCCGCAGAACACGCCAAGCGCGACCCGAACGCCGGTGGGAACAGGCATTACAACGACTCCGTTTGCACCACAGTCGGTCTTTGAAACGAACCCCCATGCCGTACGACATCTTTATATCCTATTCTCGCCGTGACAACGAGCATGGTCGTATTGAGCAGCTTGTGGCACGCATCGAGAGTGACTTCGCGGCATTTGCCGGGCGTCCGCTGGTGCCGTTCTTCGATGCCTCGGAGATTCACGGCATGGATGATTGGCGGCATCGGATTAAGCAGGGCCTGCGCGAATCCCGTCTCCTTTTGGTCTGCCTTTCGCCCGGCTACCTCCAGGGCGAATACTGCGAGTGGGAGTTCAACGAATACCTCAAGCACGAGATTGGTCGTGCGTATTTCGGTGACGGGGTGGCGCCCATTTATTTCGTCCAGGTGCCGGGCTGGGAGGACAAGGGCTTCGAGCAGCAGTGCGGCGCCTGGGTGGCCGAATTGCGCCGCCGTCAACACTTCGACCTCCGCCCGTGGTTCCGTGCCGGTGAGGAAAGCCTGCGTGACGACACAGTGCGGGAGCGGATGCGCCAACTCAACGCCCAACTCAAGGAGCGCATCACCCGCGGAGAACGCGCCGAGCACAGCCTAGGCAACGTGGACGCCCACAACCCACGCTTCATCGGACGCACCACCGAACTGCGCCGACTACGCGCGACCGTGGCCTTGGGCAAGGTGGGCGTGCTCACCGCCGTCCATGGTTTGGGTGGCGTTGGGAAGACCGCCCTCGCCATTGAATACGCCCATGCCTTCGCCCATGAATACGGGGGTGGCCGCTGGCAGGTGCACTGCGAAGGGAAGGAAGACCTGCGAGCCGCGATAGCCGAACTGGCCGCGCCGCTCGCACTCGAATTCGACGAGAACGAGAAGAAGAACATCGACCTGCAATTCCAGTGGGTGTTGGCTGAACTGAGCCGCCTTGCCGATGCCCAAGAGCCCCACCGCTGCCTGCTCCTGCTCGACAACGTGGACAACCCCGGCTCCTTGAACCCGCGCAGGCACAGCGCCTCCCATCAGGAGAGTGGCTTCATGTGATCGCAACGACGCGGCTAGCAGCCTGTCGGACTTGTTAGCCCAAGATGTTGACTGATTCTGAGCCTGCGCGTCAATATGCAGGCTAACAGCATGCCATGTTAGCTAACAACCAAACGACTGTTTGAGGTTGGTGCAATTTTGTTGCGTTTTGGAGTCTGTATATAGTGAGAGGCAACCTCGCGCATCTATATCTTGCGATTGCGTGGAGGTTGTAAGTTCGACAGACTGCTAGGCGAGAGTGACCTCTATGGCCGGCACAAGGATCGGGCTTTCCTGCCCGTAGACGAGTTGCCCGAAGCCGACGCCATCCAACTCATCGAAACCTATCAACCCAACAGAGCGCTCTCCAGCGATTCCGAGCGTGAAGCGGCGCGGGCGATTGTCAACCTGTTGGGGCGTTTCACACTGGCGGTTGAATCAGCGGCGGTCTATCTGGGCCAGTTTTCCGAGGATGTGACCTGTGCGGGGTTTCTCGACCGCCTCAAGAAGGAGGGCCTTGATGGTCTGACCACCGCCGCACTGGGCTCAACCCCGGCGGAAAAACTGTGGGATTCGATGGCGTGGGCGATTTCATCCAACCGCCCATGCGGGCAATCATGGCTTTTCAGCCATTCGACAGCTTGGCAGGCGGAAACCCGATTTCTTCCAGATCATATTTGTCGCCTCTCATCATTTTGGTGAGGATGAGATCAAGAGTGGACGGGCGGGAGACCTGGATATGGTTGAGTCCGAGTTCCAACAAAATTG
>CAIKDP010000445.1 GCA_903826205.1 Akkermansiaceae bacterium | reverse complement strand
TCACCCGCAAGGAATAAATCAGCGTGCGCAGCAGCGATGCGCACGGGAAACTAACAAATCCAAGAGCTCGCACAAACCCGCGAAACAAACCCGCGAATTTGGAGGCGCGGAACTTGCTCACCCCTGCGTCAAATTCGAGGTTGTTTGGTGAGGGCTGCAGATGATGGTAGCCGGCGGGCAAAAGCACAAGGCAGGGAACGACACTTGCCAAGTGTGTCGGCTTCATGGGCATATGTGATGGACCTTTCATGCCTGCCAGCAGGCTGGGTCAAGTTTGGAAACACTTGTGTGATGCCCTGAGCGGTGGTATGGGTGCCGCCTCTTTCATGAAAACCCACCACCGCGTCCTCCGCACCTCGGCAGTTTGGCTGGGGACCAGCGCGCTCTTGATTGCGGACACCCTCACGGGGCCGCCTCCGGCGGGGCTGATTCTCGCCGGAACCTATGAGAACTGGGCGACGCAGCCGCCAAGCTTCGTCAACGATGTGACCGGCTGGCGGGATTTTTTCGATGCGGGCTATCGTGGCGCGAGCACGACCATCGGCAACATTGAAGGCGGCAACATCTGGTTTGGGCACGAGGTGTTCCAGCGCCCGGCGGGCTTGACCTCAACCTTGACCACTTACACCAACGGTGCGGCCGGAAGTCTCAATCAACTCGATTTCCATGCCACCACCGTCGGCCATGTGCTGGCAGGAACCGGCTACGTGAAGGGCAGCAACCCCGCCTCCTTCACCTATGCCGGTCTGGGCATGGCGCCCTATGCCAGCGTGATTTCCGCGGCGGTGGCCACGGAGTTTTCGACCACCGATCTGGGAGCGTTTGAAGTCACCACGGAGTCCATCATCACCCCATTCAAGGCGCTTTTCACCGGCACCGGCGTCACCCGCGCGGATGTCATCAACAGCAGCTGGGGCGGATCGGGCGACCCCAGCGCCAGCACGCCGGAATTTTTGGCCATCGATGGACTGGCCCGCCAAAACCCGTCGGTGGCGTTTGTGGCATCCGCCGGCAATAGCGGCAGCGCGCAGGTCGGTGTGCCGGCCGCTTGCTTCAATGGCATCGCCGTGGGTTCGTTGGGCGGAACGGACTTCCTCCATCCCTCGGCATTTTCGTCCCGCGGCCTGGTGGATTTTTACAACCCGGCCACCGGTGTCACTCATGCCGCAGCGCGGGTGGCGGTGGACCTGGCCGCGCCGGGCGAGCAACTCTTCCTTGCCGCCTATTTGGGAAACACCGGCTCGATTGGCGCGGCAGCGCCGGAGTATGCGCAGACGCCCTCCCCCACCAACTTGTATTTCAGGAACATGGACGGGACGAGCTACGCGGCGCCGATTGTGGCGGGTGGCATTGCGTTGCTCAAGGATGTGGCCAAGACCCATCCGTGGCTCAACTTCAACGGCAACCCGCTGGCGTTTGACACCCGCGTGGTCAAGTCCGTGCTGATGGCCGGCGCCCAAAAAACCGTGGGCTGGGATAACGGCCAGTCCCTCATCAATGGCGTCCACGTCACCACCCAGGCGCTGGACCCGGCCACCGGTGCCGGCGCCATGGACTTGAGCGGCTCCACCAAGGTGTTCTATTTCGGCACCCGCGATGTTGCCGGCAGTGGCGGCGGCCAGATTGCCTCGTCCGGTTGGGATGCCGGGACCATCAACCTCAATGGTGTGACCGATTACAAGTTTGAAGCCCCGTTCGCGCAGGACTTCAGCCTTACCGTGTCACTCAACTGGTTCACCGTCAGGGATTTCAACGATCTAACAAACCAAGGCGCCGACCTCGGTTTTTCCAACCTGAACCTCGAACTCTGGCAACTGCGCGGCGGCCTGTTCACCACCCTCATCGGCCGTTCCGCCACCCTGTATAACAATGCCGAGTTTCTCCGGCTCGATGCGTTGGCGGCAGGGGAGTACGGCCTGCGCGTCCGCTTCGACGGCACGCTTTTCGATCTAACACCCACCGGCATCCTGAGCGAAACCTACGGCTTGGCCTGGCGCGCCGCGGATATTCCCGAGCCGTCCGTAAACGCCGCCATCGCCGTGGCGCTTTTGTTAGTTGTCAGACGGCGGCGCTGAGGCCGCATGGCCGAGGCGCGGCTCGCGCGCGATCCTCCGCGCCCCCTGCCACCCGAGCAAACGCCTTGCGTGGGGCTGGATTAACCCGCAAAGCGGCGGATCTTACCAAATCTTAACAATTTTCCCGTAAGATGACATACGCGCTTAACAATGGTGGTGAAGATTGCAGCCGAACCTCAACCCAAAGCTGCCATGAAACGAACCCTGTTGTTGTTGCTACCCGTCATCGCCTTCGCGGCCGGCACCTCCGACCAAGCCACACGCAAGTCCAAGGAGGAGATGTTAGGAGAACTGTGGCAGGCGTCGCTCAGCGCCGAAACCAATGGTGACTCGGATGTCGCGCTGGCCAAGGCCGCCGAGTATCTCAAAGCCGGCGGGGATGCCTATCTGGCGACGATGCGCGCCGCATGGATCCAATATGGAAAAAAGAACTACGACGAGGCGGCCCGCCATTATGTGAATGCCATGAGGCTCCAAGGCATCGCGCTGAGCCCGCGTCTCGGGTTGCTGACCATTGCCGAGGACAAGCATGACGTGGCGGGCGCGGCCAAGGCCGGTGACTTGGTCCTGGTCTTGGAACCGACCAATTACCGGGCGTTGATGGCCGTGGCATGGGGAGCCTTCCAAGCCAAGGACTACCACAAGGCGGGCGCCCGTTACCACTGCGTGATGGCCGAATATCCGGAAGACATGGATGCGCTCAGCGGCGCCGCATGGTCGGCGTACTACACAGGGCAGAAGATGGAGGCCAAGGGACTATTCCGGCGCTTGATCAGCCTGAATCCAAGTTATCCGTATGCCAGGCAAGGCCTGGCAGCCGCCCAATATTAACCTGCAACCCTAACCAACAACACCCTCATGGAAACCGATTCAACACGTCTTGCCGATCTGATGCTCAATGATCGAGGCTTCGTCTTCGACCCTAACACGGGTGAGAGCTATCAAGTCAGCGCCACCGGCCTCACCTGTCTGCGCGGCTTGCAACGCGGCGCCACGGTGAATGAATTGGTGGCGGAGCTGGTGGCCACCTGCGGGGTGGAACCCATCACCGCCCGCTGCGATACCGACGCATTTGTTTGGGAACTCAACCAACTCGGCTGGCTATGAAACCTATCCGTATAGCGGTTAGCGGCATGCACCGTGGTGACAACCCACAGCCCGGTTCGTCCATTGTGGGCGCGCTGCGGTTAGCCTGGCCGGACGCCTTCATCGTGGGCCTGGTATACAACGCCTTTGAAAGCGGCATCTATGCGGCGGATGGTCCGGACGTGTGTCATGCGATGCCCTATCCGACCGCGGGGCTGGCAGCCTATCTCACCCGCCTGGCGGAGGTGAAGGAGGCGACGCCGTTTGATTGGTTCATGCCGACCTTTGATGCGGAGATTGCGCTGCTGGCCGGGGCGGTCGGCGAACTCGCCGGTCTCGGGATCGGTGTGGTTTTGCCCGAGCCTGCAACCCTCACCCAATGTGGCAAGGCCAGGCTGCCACAAGTGGCCGCCAAGTGGGGCGTGGCCATCCCCGACACCGCGGTGGCTCGGGACTTGAGCGAGGCGCTCGAACACGCCGCGCTGGCGGGCTATCCGGTCTTCATCAAGGGACCGTTTTATGACGCCACGCTGGTGCGGACCCCTGCGGCGTTGGCGGCGGCGGGGGCGGCCATTCTCGCGGATTGGGGGCCGCCCTTGATCGTGCAGGAGCCGTTGTCTGGCAGCGAGTTCAACGTGATGGGACTCGGCGACGGCACGGGAGGTTTGTTAGGCCACTGCGCGGTGCGCAAGTTGATCATCTCTGACAAGGGCAAGGGTAATGGCTCGGTCGTCGTGCGCGACCTGCGCTTGGATGAAATCACCCGCAAGGTGATTGCGGAGACGCGCTGGCGCGGACCCTTTGAGTTGGAGTTCATCCGCGACCAGCGGGACGATGCCTACCGCCTCATTGAGATCAATCCACGGTTTCCCGCCTGGGCCGGGTTTCCCGCGAAACTCGGCGCGAATTTCCCGGCCGCCTGGGTCGAATGGATGTGCTGCGGCACCTGCCGACCACTGCCCACGCTGCCGCCGGGGCGGTTTTTCCTGAGGCATCAAATCGAGGTGACCGGTGACATGGAACAAATCGCAACACTGCTGGAAGCATTGCCGGAGATCACGAATCAAAAACTAACAACCAAATCCAAGGCGTCATGAATCCACAACCCTACGTAGCCCCGACCATCCGCCGGGTATCACAAGCCAGTGCCAATCCACAACGTCTCGGGCGCGCGCCGGTGATGGAAGCAATAGACGGGGTGGCGGTGACCCGTCTGTTAGAGACGCATGGCAGTCCGTTGTTTGTGTTTTCCGAGAGCCAGCTGCGGGAGAAGATCCGCGCGGCGCGTGCGGCGTTTGAGTCGGTCTATCCGCATGTGACGTTTGCGTGGTCGTACAAGACGAACTATCTCAATGCGATCTGCCGGGTGTTTCACCAGGAGGGGTCGATGGCCGAGGTGGTGTCCGGCTTTGAATATGAGAAAGCCCGCATCAACGGGGTGGCGGGGTCGCGGATTATTTTCAACGGGCCGTGGAAAACACCGGGAGCCTTGCGGCGGGCGGTGGCCGAGGGCGCCTTGATCCAAGTGGACAACCGCGATGAAATCCTGGCACTGGCAAGGCTGGCCGAGGAACGCAATGGACCCATCGAGGTGGGCATTCGCGTGCATGTGGACACCGGCACACATGCGGTGTGGTCGAAGTTCGGATTCAATGCGGATGATGGCGAGGCGCTGCGCATGATGGCATGGGTGAAAGCCCACACGCGGCTCATCATCCGCGGGATTCATTGTCATGTCGGCACGTTCATGTTGGATGCCGGGGCCTATGCGATAGCGGCCAAGGCGCTGGTCGAGCTGGCCATGGCGGCGGAAGCGGCGGGTGCCGGACCGGTGGAATATCTCGATCTGGGCGGTGGGTTTGCCTCGCATGCCCGGCTCCACGGGCAGTATCTGCCGCCCGAGCAGGCGACGCCCGGGTTCAAGGACTACGCCCAGGCGATTTGCGGGACCATCAAACAACACTGGCCCGCCGGTCGAAAGTTGCCGCATTTGTATTTGGAAACCGGCCGCGCCTTGGTCGATGAGGCTGGCTATCTGGTGTCGAGCGTGGTCGCGGTGAAGCAACGGCGGATGCACGACGCGAAAGCCGTGTTCGCGGCCTATGGCAAGGGCGGCACGACTCCGGCTGCGGCGCTGGGGGCTTATGGCAAGGGTGATGTGGCCAATGGGCAGGGTGTGAACCGCCGCAATGCAGTGGTGCTGGATGCGGGCATCCACATCCTGTACACCACGGCATGGTATCAACCGTCGATCTATCCTGCGGCGATGACCACGGCGGGGGTGCAGCCGACCACAGTCTACGGGTGCCTATGCATGAACATCGATGTCATCCGCGAGGAAGCGCCGCTGCCGGATCTGAAGGCCGGTGATGCCGTGGTGATGCATCCGGTGGGGGCTTATAACATCACCCAGTCGATGCAATTCATCGCCTACCGTCCGGCGGTGGTCATGATTGATCCGGAGCGCCGGGTGCATCTGATCCGGCGCCGCGAAACGCTAGAGGATGTGCAGGGGCCGGAGGTGGTGCCGGAACACCTGGCGCATTCTAACAACGCGCCCGCGGCCAGCGGCCGGCACGAGTCATGATTCCCTATCCACAAGGTGTCCATCGGCAGGCGGATGAAAAATCACTGCTGCTCTCCCTTGCGGCCGCCTTGCCGCGCACCTATGCCATCCTGTTCTATTCCACGGATGTGCGCTTCGGGTGGGTGGTGCTGGGGTTGAGCTTGTTCGTTCCATGGGTGGGCATGGCCGGGCTGGCCGGAGTGGTGGCGGCGGCCGGTCTGGCGTGGTTATTGAAGGTGGACCGCGGGTGGATCCGGACCGGGTTTGCCTTGTTCAATCCGTTGTTGGCGTGCAGTGCCATCACGTTGGCGGGGCGTGTGGGCGGCTGGGCCCCGGGAGTCATGGGAGTGTTATGGGCTGCGGCAGTGGTGCTGGCGCTGCTGTTGACCGTCGGCATGCAAGGCTGGATCGGCTCGCGGGTCGGCTTGTCGGTGCAGAGCCTGCCGGCGGTCATGGTGGTGGGCCTGTTGCATTTCACCGGCATCGGCGCGGGCGGGCAGGGGACGGGTGAGGCGTTTGCCGCAGGGATACAGGCGGACCTGCTGTGCATGCCGGATGTCCTGCGGGGCTTTTTCCGCGCGTTTGCGGCGATGGTTTTCCAGGCCTCCGACGTGATCGGGATCCTGGTGTATGTGGCGTTGGTGATGAGTTCGCCGCTGGGCGCCCTGATGGCAACGACGGGTTACGTGGCCGGGGCGGCTGCCTTGCATTTGTTAGGATGGCCGTTGAACGCGGCCGGCACGGCGTGGTGCGGGTACAACTTTTTGTTAGCCGGGGTGGCCTTGGGGGCTGGCTATCAAGTACCTAACCGCTCGAGCCTGGTGCTGGCGGCGGCGGGCGGCGGCATGACCGCATTGGTGGCGGTGGCGTTGAGCGTGGGGCTGGCGGGATTGGGCCTGAGTCCGGGGGCCATGCCGTACAATCTGGTGGTGTTAGGCACGATGGCGGCATTGCGCTTGTTGCCGCGGCCGGCGGGTTTGCATGCCTCGCCATGGACGACCTTGCAACCGGAGGCCACGGTGCGCATGGTGCAGATCAAGGCGCTGCGGTTTCCGGATTACTACACACCGGCGGTGTTTCTGCCGTGTGCGGGTGAGCGGGTCATCACGCAGGGGTTTGATGGGCTGCTGACCCATCGCGGGGGGTGGCGGCACGCGCTGGACTTCGAGGTGCCGGGAGCGGCGGGGTCGTGGGACCCGGGCAGTGGCGATCTGCGGGAGTTCGGGATTTTTGAAACGCCGGTGTATTGTCCCGTGGCATGTGTGGTTGTGGCGGTGGAAAACCATGTGGCGGACAACCCGGTGGGCCATAACAATCCTGAAGCCAATTGGGGGAATCATGTAATCCTGCGTGCGGAAGCCGGATTTCACGTGTTGCTGGCACATTTCCTCCAAGGCTCGGTGGCGGTGGTGGCCGGCCAGCGCCTGCGGGATGGGGCATACCTTGGGAATTGCGGCAACTCCGGCCGCTCGCCCGTGCCGCACCTCCACCTGCATGTGCAGGCGGGCCCCTTGCCCGGTGCGCCCACGCTGCCCTTTGTGTTGAAACATTACATCGAACGCGATGCGGCCAGTGGCTTGCCAACCTATCATTTGTCGGGCGTGCCGCAGCAAACCTGTGTGATCCGCCCGGCCTTGCCCGCCGCCGACTTGCACGCCTGTTTCAGCGGTTGGTTGCCGGGGACCTATGCCTTTGAAAATGGGGACGATACGGAGGAGGTCCGGCTGGAGTTTGATGATGCCGGGCGCTATGGCCTGGAATCTTCCCGCCACCGGGACCGCCTGACGTTGTTTCTCTCCGAGGGCGTGCTCTATGCCGAGCCCTATGAGGGCGGGGCCAGCGGCGTGCTGGCCATGATGTCCATCGTCCTGGCCCGCGTGCCGTGCATCGCCGAACCGACCGTGGTGTGGCATGAGGTGGTGGCCGCCGCTCCCTTCCTGCATGGGGTCCGCCGTTTGTGCCATGACCTGTGCGATCCGTTTCTCGCGGTGGCCGTCCTGCACTACCGATATGCCGTCGTGGCCGACGACGACGGGTATCGACTCACCGCCGAATTGGAGCGCGCCGACCAAGCGCTGACCCGTCTGGCACCCAAACGCCTGCAGGCCCGGATTCAAGGCCGCGCCGCAGTCGTAGCCATCAATGGCGAAACTTGCGGCGGACGGGAAATTCAAATTTCACTGAAAAAATCCAAATAAATCGCGCAGCAACGGCTCTCGTGATGTATCCTCTACTGTCATGCAAGCCACTTTGCTGCCGCCGCGAAATCCGGCGTTATGTGCGCCGATCACCGCGAATCGCGAGTTGGGCGCCTGTTTGATTGCCAACCTCCCGATGCGGGACTTGCTGACCACCGAGCTTTCGCGGGCGGGATTCCAATTGGTGGAACCGGCGGAGGCCGGGCCTCGCACGATCCGTGTGCCGCTTGACAATTGGATTGAGCTGGGGGCCATGCTGTTGCTGGCCCGCAACCCTAACACCGCCCGCCTCTGTGACAGCGATGGCAATCTTCTGGCATGGAAAGGCAGCGCCAACCCCGAGGAATGCGAGGATCACATCGTCACCGACGCCGATTGTTTCCCGGTCGTCTACCCGTGGGACCTGTTGCGCATGAACGAGGAGGTTCTCGCCATGATGGATGAAACCTCGCTGCTAGGCGAAGTCAGCCCGCTGGCCACCCTCAACGGCTGTGTCCGGCTCGGCAAGGACTCGGTCATTCATCCCGGCACCGTCATCGAAGGCCCGGTCCTCATCGGCCACGACAGCCAGATCGGTCCCAACGCCTACATCCGCGGCGCCACCAGCATCGGCCCGAATTGTTATGTCGGCAATGGTGCCGAAGTGAAAAACTCGATCATCTATCACAACACCTTCATTTCCCGCCATTGCTATGTGGGTGACTCCATCATCGGCGCGCACGTCACCCTGGGGGCCGGCACCTGCACCGAAAACCACCGTCACGACGGCCGCCAGCATGTTTCAATGATCCACGGCCACCCCGTCAACACCGGCCGCTTCAAACTCGGCGCCATCCTCGGCGATGGCGTGAGAACCGGCGTCAACACCTCGCTCGAGGCCGGCGTGAAAATCGGCGTGGCCCGCACCACCAAGCCGGGCTCCTATGTGGCCAGGGATTTGTTGTGAGGGCTCCTGCGGCTTGCTCACCCGCCCTTGCCATTCTCTGCAAACTCCATCACCTCGTTGAGGGTGTCCATGAATTGATCAACCTTGATAGGTTTGGTTAGATAGCGGAAGAAGCCCGCTTCAAGGCCCTTTTCGATGTCGCGCGGGATGGCGTTGGCACTGAGGGCGACGATGGGGATGTGTGCCGTGAGCGGATCAAGCCGCAGGATCTTCATCGCCTCGATGCCGTTGATGCCGGGCAGGTTGATGTCCATCAAAATCACATCCGGCAGGCAGCTGCGGGCGAGGTTAATGCCGTCGTTGCCATTTTGCGCGGTAAGCAGACGCAGATCATGGCGCCGTGCGATGAGTTGTTCGATGAGTTTGAGGTTGGCGGGGTTGTCCTCGACGTAAAGCAGCAGACGTGAGCGCAGGCCTGAGGCGGCCGGGAATTCGGCCATCATGGCGGAGGCGGCCTGGACATATCTGGAATGCGGATCGTTTTCCGCGAGAAGTTCGATCCAAAACTCGCTGCCTGTCCCTACCGTGCTGACCACGCCAATCCGGCCCTGCATGAGCTCCACCAAGCGCTTGCTGACCACCAGACCGATGCCGGTGCCTTCCTCGCCGCCGGCTTCCTGGCCGAGACGATTGAACGGCTGGAACAATTGCGTTAGATTCTCTGGCGACAGTCCCGCGCCGGTGTCCTTGACACTGATGCGCACCCGCTCGGGAGTGGTCAGCACACAGTCCACCACGACAGAGCCGCCGGCTTGATTGTATTTGATCGCATTGGACAACAGGTTGATGAGCACCTGCTTCACGCGGGTGTGGTCGGCCTTGATATAACAGGGGTCGGCGAAGGACGGAAAGGTCATGCGGATGCCGCGTTTCAGCGCCTGTGGCTCGATCATGGCCTGGCATTCGATCATGACGTCGGGCAGCGACACCGGTTCCAATGACAGCGCCAGGCGTCCGGACTCGACCACCGCGAGGTCGAGGATCTCATTGATAAGTTCCAGCAGGTACCAGCCCGCATGCAGGATCTGGCTGATGCTGTCTTTCTGGGAGGGAGTGGGCGCCGGCAGGTCGGAATCCATCAATTGGGCGAAACCGAGGATGGCATTGAGCGGGGAGCGCAGCTCATGGCTCATGCTGGAAAGGAAGTCCGACTTGGCCAGGTTGGCTTTTTCCGCGATGGCCTTGGACTTTTCAAGTTCGAGGGTATTTTCCTGCAGCACCCTGTCCACGCGCATGCGCTCCTCTTCAATCTGCTTGCGGATGGTGTTGTCGGTGCCAATAAGCAGATAGCCGATGATGGCGTTATGATCATCGCGCAAGGCGGTGACCGACACCACCGCCGGGAAACGGCTGCCGTCCTTGCGGATATAGGTCAACTCGTAAATGTCCTCAATGCCTCGCGTGGCCTTGAACACCAAGGCCTCGAAACCCGGCGTGATCGGCGTGCCGAGTTCGGTGCTGAGCGCGGTGGCACGCACGATGAGTTCCTGCGGATCGGAAATGTCGGCCGGTGAAATCCGGTTCATCACATCGGCGGCGGCATAGCCTAACATCCGCTCGGCGCCGACATTGAAGATCTGGATGACGCCCTTGGCGTCGGTGGCAATGCTGGAGAAATTGGCGCTGTTGAAAATCGCGTTTTGCAGGGCGCCGGCCTTGATCAGCGCGGCATCGATCTGTTTACGCGCGGTGAGATCCCGCAAGATGCCGGTGAAGTATCGTTGGCCGCCCAACCACATTTCGCTGGCGGCAATCTCTAACGGGAAAGTGGAACCATCCTTGCGGCAGCCGACGACCTCGTGGCCAAGGCCGTTGCTCTGAGCGGCCTTGCGGGCGGCGGAAGGTTCGAGGGAATCGACGATTGGTGTTGGAACCCACTCGGGGAGAAGCATGCTGATGTTTTGATCGCGCAGCTCCGCCGCGGAATATGCGAACATCCGCTCGGCGGCCGGGTTGACCGTCGCCACCTTGCCACTGGCGGCATGGAGGGTGATGATGCCATCGGCCACGGTATTGAGAATGGTCTGGACCAGGGCCGAACTGTCGCGCAGGGCCTGCTGCACCGCATATTCCTCGGTGACGTCGCGAAACACCAGCACGGCGCCGACCACCTGGCCATCGCGATCCCGAATCGGCGCGCAACTGTCGGCGATGTCACATTCGCCGCCATCGCGCGCAATCATCACGGTGTGATTGGCCAACCCTTGGACCGTGCCATGCTCCAGGGCGGCCATGACCGGGATGGTGGCGGGTTGGCGGGTTTCCTTGTTGATGATGTGAAACACCTCGCTGACCGGGCGGCCCAGCGCTAGCTCGTGAGTCCAACCGGTGAGTTGTTGCGCCACGGGATTGAGGTTGGTGACACAGGCGTTGGCGTCGGTGGCCAACACGGCATCGCCGATCGAGCTGAGGGTCACGGCGATTTTCTCCTCGCTGAGCCGCAAGGTGAGGTTGGCCTGTGCGAGCCGCTCACTGGTTTCCTCCTGCGCTTCGAGCAATGCGCGGGTCTTGAGATGGACCAGAGCCTCGAGCTGGCGGCGGGAGTTTTGATAGAGCAAACAGGCGAAGGCGAGGGCACCCAGCAACGTGAAGAGTGTGACACCCACGGCGATGGTGAACAGGCGGCGCATGTTCGATTGAAACGCCACCTCGCGCTGCGCGAGCGCCCCTTCCTCGAGCTGGATGATGCCGCGCAGTTCGGCGCGAATCGAATCCATCAGCTGCTTGCCTTGGGGGCTTTTCACGTTGATAAGGGCGGCGGGCAGGGCGTTGTTGCGGCGCAATTCAATATTCTGTGTTAGATGCGACAATTTGGCATCGATCAGGTGAGGCAGGGCGTTCAGGTGAGGAGTGGCGGCGCTGAGCCGGGTCATTTGCTGCAATTTCCGCAATTGTCCGTTGATACCTTCGCGCACCACCACATACGGTTCCAGGAATGTCTCGTCACCCGTTAGAAGATAGCCGCGTTGCCCGGTCTCGGCATCGATCAAGTCAGCCAGCAAGTCCTTCACGCTGTCAATCACCATGGCAGTGTGCGTGCGGGCCTCGGCCGCCTCAGTGGTTTGGTGCAGCGCCCAGAACGAGGGTGTCGCCACCAGCGCCACCAGAAGGGAAGCTCCCGCAAGGGAAACCACAAGGTTACGAAAGGTGCGTGGTGCTGGAATCATGCGAGTGGGAGTTTCATGGGGATTGCGCCAGCAGACGGGTCATCCGACGGCGTGCCGTGACCCTAGTGCTGGCGGAATGCGAAGACCATGGGGTGTTCACCCCATAGACGGGGCAATGGCGGATGAGGGTGGGATGGCCCTCGACCCAAGGAGGGTCCGCAGCGTCACAGGATGGTCACCTGCACGCTGCTCTCGATGATGCCGGCGGATATGGCATAGCGGGTGAGGCTGGCGGTGTCGTGGATATTGAGTTTTTCCATGACTTTTTGGCGGTGCTTTTCCACGGTCTTGATGCTGATGTGCAGCTCGTCGGCGGTTTCCTTGTTGGCCTTGCCCTCGGCGATGAGTTGCAGCACCTCCATCTCGCGCGAGGTGAGATGGGCGGCGTTGTGCTTCGGCTTCTCGCCCATGGCCTTGGCCTTGCGTTGGTGATGGTAGCGGCGATTGGATACGCTGGGGCTGAAAAACCGTTTGCCTTTGCAAATTTCCCGGATCGCCACCGCCAGTATATGCGAACCGGTTTGTTTGATCAGGTAGCCTGCCGCACCCAAGGCCATCGCCTGCTCGACGTAGGCGTCGTCGCCATGCGCGGAAAGGATGAGCACCCGGGTGGTGGGTGTGGCATGCAAAATCTGGCGTGTCGATTCCAAGCCATTGAGCAAGGGCATGGCGATATCCATGACGACCACATCGGGCGCGAGCGTGGCGGCCAGCGCCACGGCCTGGCGTCCGTTCTCCGCCTCACCGATGACTTGGATGTCTGGCTCAAGTTTCAACAGGGCCAACAGCCCTTCGCGGACAATCAAGTGGTCTTCAGCTAACAGGACGGTGATGGGGTTCATGGAGATTCAGGGGTGGGAGGTGCCGGTTGATGGTTCTAACATATTCTTCCGCGCCCGGGTTTTCGGCGGCGGTATGACGACGCGAACGGTGGTGGCATGGCCGGGCGCGGAGTCCACGCCAAACGTGCCGCCGAGCATCTCGACGCGTTCCCGCATGCCCAACAGCCCCAGTCGATTGTGTTTTTTGGCGCAGGATGAGCCGTTCGCTTCAAAGCCTTGTCCGTTATCGGTGATTTCCATGCGGATGCTGCCGTCGAGGGCTTCGATGCTGACCTCCACCCGGGTGGCCTTGGCATGGCGGGCGACATTGGTGAGAGCCTCCTGGGCGACGCGATACAGCATGGTGCGCAGCGCACCGCTGGTTTCCTCGATGCCGGCAAACACCTTGAGGCTGGCGCGGATGCCGCTGTCTTCCATGAAGCTCTTGAGAGACGACTGGAGCGCGGGAATCAACCCGAGGTCGTCTAACAACGTTGGGCGCAACTCGCGGGCGAAACGATGCACGATGTCCACGGATTTCTCAACCAGCCGCTGGGTGCTGGCGATCTGTTTGCGAAGCCGCACGGTGCTGGTGGTTGACTCCGCCGTCAGGCCCGCCAGCCGCACGTTGATGCTGGTGAGGGTCTGGGCAATGACATCATGCAGTTCACGGCTGATCTTGCGGCGTTCCTCTTCCTGCACGGACAACAGTTGGCGGGACAACTGGCGCAACTCCTCTTGCATCTGTTTCGACTTTTCCAACAACATGATAGATGTCAGCTCGCTTGCGCGCAGCGACTCCTCCACCGCCTTGCGCTGGAGGATTTCCTGTTTCAACTCCGCAACCGAGTTGGCCAGTTCGAGGGTGCGCTGGCTGAGGGTCTTGACGACTTGGTTGAGATGGACATTGGCTTCACGCGCCCCGCGATGTGTCTGCTCGATCGGGGTGATGGCTTCGGCAAAAAACAAGCCCGCCCGTCCCAACAGGCTGTTGTTGGTGCTGGCGGAGTACGTTGGAAGCACCAATGACACCAGGGCGATCTCGTGAATCCTGGCCATGTCCAGCGTCTCCAGCCCGAGGCTTATGGCGTGGCGCCCGAGTTCCCGCGCCGGCTCGAGGTCCGTGGCGGCTCCTTGCTTGAGTTGTTGCTGCAGCTCCAATTGATAGAGCCGGGACAACTCCGACCGCTTATCGTTCATGTTGGATGCTGAATTCACGGGCTAAGCGACTGAGGGTTTTCGCGGAGGCATCGACCAAGCTCCGGGTGGCGGCGATTTTCCGGGCGAGGTTGGTGTGGTTGGCGGCAACCTCATTTTTCAAGGCAAGGATGCGTATATGGACACCTAGCAGGCTTTGGGCAATCTCGTCGTTGAGTTGCACGCTCAAGCGGCGCCGCTCCGCTTCCGCGGCGGACAAACTCTCGTGGGTCAAGGCCCGCAAATGCTTCTCGAGGTTCCGCGACCTCTTCAGCAACTCATCGGTGGTGCGTTGGCTGTCCTCGAGGGCGCTCTTCGCCGCCGCGCGCGCGGTGACCTGCTTATGCAGTTCGCGACCGGCATCCGCCAGGTCCAGCGTGCGCTCGTCCAGCGTCTCATGCAGGTGGATCAGGTCCGCGCTGGTCTGCAACGCGGCACGATGGGTCTGCTCGATCGGCGTGATGGCTTCCGTAAAGAACGCCGCCGCCCGCGCGCTCAAGGCCGCTCGCCTGTCCGCCGCGGCATCCGGCAACAGCAGTTGCCTCAGCGCCTGCTCATGAATCCTGGCCAAATCCAGCGTCTCCAAACCGGCGGCGACGGCCGCGCTGCCGATCTGGCGGGCCGCCTTCAGGCTCACCCGCGGCCCGTGCTCGAAATGAGCCCGCAAGGCCGCCAGATACTTGTCTGACAACCGGTTCATAGGGGAGATTTTCATAGGCAAGATCCATGACAGAGAGACAGCCATCCGCCTTCCATGGTGAGATAATGCCCGTCGGACGACTTTGTTCAAGTGCAATATGGCGCGCTTGCGACCCCTCGCCCATGGAGTGTTACCCTACCTGAGGCAGGACGGCTTCACCGCTTTGGGGTGAACACCCTATAGCGCCACGGTGGTGGAGCAGCCTACTGTCCCTTTGATGAAACCAACCCACTCGCTCACCCACTTGAAAAGCCAAACCCTCCTTCTCACCGAAAAGTGAAGCAACGAACCCCATGTAGATGGAATCCAACAATTAGAAACATGCCATGAAAACATTCAGCCATTATTCAAACAAGACCTGCGGGCCTTTGCGCCTTGTGCGCAACGGTTGTCAGGCATTCGCGCTGGTCGCCCTGATCGGCACCAGCTGGACCCCGGCCGTCTGCCGGGCCGAAGAAGCCGCCGCTCCGGCGCAAGGCGAGCAAGTGCTCACCCGCGGTCCGGTGCATGAGGCATTCGCCGGACTCATCACCTTCAATCCCGAACCCGGCATCGTCGTGGCCAAAGCCCCGCCCGCGGCCATCACCGAAGTCCCACCGGGGGAACGACCGACAGGCAACAACATCACATGGATTCCCGGCTATTGGGCATGGGATGACGAACGCAGCGATTTCCTGTGGATCAGTGGCACATGGCGTGCGCTGCCACCAGGCCGCCAATGGGTCGCCGGCTATTGGGGCGAAACCACCAAAGGCTTCCAGTGGACGTCCGGCTATTGGGCGGACGCCGCGGCCAAGGCAACCACCTATCTGCCGGCGCCACCCGCCACGGTGGAAACCGGCCCCAATGTCGCGGCGCCTTCCGCGGATTACCGTTGGACACCGGGCAACTGGATGTGGAACCAGGGCAGCTACGCCTGGGGTCCGGGTTATTGGGCGCGTGGCCGGGCGGACTGGGATTGGACCCCGTCCCATTACATGTGGACGCCTCGCGGCTACGTCTATGTCGATGGCTACTGGGATTATCCGGTGAGTCGGCGCGGCTCGTTGTTTGCGCCGGTCTATTATAGCTCGGGGGTGCACTCGGGCTACTCCTACACGCCATCGATTTTGCTCGATCTGGCGGTCTTCGCCGAGGCGCTTTTCTTGCGGCCGAATTACCACCACTACTATTTCGGTGACTACTACGACAACAGCTATCAGAATGGTGGCTATTTCTCGGCCTATGCCTATCAATCCAACCGCTATGGCTATGACCCGATCTATTCCCAACAACGCTGGAGCCATCGTCAGGACCGGGGCTGGGACAGCCGCATGGGCGCGTCCTACCAATATCGTCGTGACAACGTGGACGCCAGGCCGCCACGCACGTGGGACGCCCAGCGGGCCATCGCCACCACTTCACAATTCAAGCAAAACAGCATGCTGGTGGCCACACCCATCGACCAAATGGCCAAGCGCAAGGACAGCAGTGTGCAATTCCAGAGCGTGACCAAAGCGGAGAGGCAGCAGCTCACCCAACGCAATCAGGACGTGCAGAAATTCCGCGATGAGCGGCGCACGCTGGAAACCAAGACCGTGGACCCGGCCATCCTCAAGGCAGGCTCGATAGCGGAACCCACCAAAGTGGAGCATCCCAGATCGCCCATTGTGGCAAAATCAGCCGATCAATTAGGCAGGGGCAAGGCTCCGCCTGCGGTGCTGCGCTCACCCAAGGTGTATGCCAACATCCAACCGAAGGCTGACTCCGCCGATCACCAACCGGGAGTAGACAAGGGCAAAACCCTGCCAGAGCCCCGCAGGACCACAGTGGTGCCAGGCGACAAACAGCCGCTGCCCGACCCCCGCAAGACCACAGTCACACCCAACGTCAAGCAACCGCTGCCCGAACCCCGCAAGACCACAGTCACACCCCGCGACAAACAACCGCTGCCCGAACCCCGCAAGACCACAGTCACACCCCGCGACAAGCAACCGCTGCCCGAACCCCGCAAGACCACAGTCACACCCAACGTCAAGCAACCGCTACCCGAACCCCGCAAAACCACGGTGGCGCCCAACAACAAGCAGGTCCAACCGCAACCCAGCCAAAAGCAGATCCAGCCCGAACCCCGCCAAAGGCAGGTCCAACCGCGCCAACCTGCGCCTACGCCTCGCGAACAGCCTGCCGCGCGGGGGGGTGGCGGTGGAAACGCCGACCAATCTAACGAAAAGGACGCCAAGAAGAAAGGCAAGGAGTAATCCCGTCCTGTTGACGGTCTAGAACGACCGTTCCGGGCTTCCTATCTAACACACTACAATGGGATTTCCCCATGGCGGGTTGCCCGCTCATTAACTAACCATCTCCAAAACCCAACAACCAACACACTAACACAACCAACACACCAACATGAAAACATCGCAACAACGTCTCATTCTGCTGCTTCTCGCAGCCGCACTCGTCTCCCTCTTCGGCGCAAGCTGTCGCAACACCGTCCGCGGTGCCGGCAGGGATGTCGAAAACGCCGGCGACCATATCGAACGAGCCACTCACTAAGGGTTCGCTCTGATGGATTCAGGGGCGCTGCTGACAGGCCGCACAGGTCCGCCGGCAGCGCCCTTCTGCCTTTAGTCCGAACTCCGAAGTTTGATTTGTAATATCGGATAGATTATCCACGGATTCCACAGATCACACGGATGCAACTTCCGTTTTCGGGTTAAGTAGGGTTACACCCCATAGGCATCAACCGCGCTGTGGCGTAGAGTCCGGTTGTGAAAGACGGATGAGTGACCTCTGCCAACCGGCATGCCAAAGCCTCCGTGTCAACCCCACACCCACCCATAGAAACTCGTCCTATGTTAATGACCATTGCTATCATCCTGATTATCCTGTGGCTGCTGGGCTTGGTATCCACCACCACCATGGGCGGGTTCATCCACATCCTGCTGGTGGCGGCCATCAT
>CAIKDP010000444.1 GCA_903826205.1 Akkermansiaceae bacterium | reverse complement strand
GGGACACCTTGCGGGTCAGCCTGTGAACCAGCGGGCTGATGCGCATCCATCGAATGCTCTCCAGCTTGTGCTGCTTGCCGAAAGTGACGGTCAGGAAGAAGGCCGGATCCCCCTCATGGTCCTCGCCCGCCACGACCTTCACGGACTGCGGCTCGGGGATGTTTTTTCCTTCGGCGGCAAGTTCCCGCAGAATGAGACGGACATCGTCAGCGGAGATTTCAGGGATGGTGGAGATCACGGGGGGGATGCGACGACGAAAGTCCACGCGCATCAAGGCGCAAAATTTGGGACTTTTCCCCTTGACGGACGCCATTCCGACGCCTTCACTCTGCCAGCCCAAACCCCCACCTGTATGCTAGAATTCTTTTCAGCCAGTACCCGCATGGTCAATTCGCGCAATGCCATTTCCGAATGCATGGAAGCTGCCCTTGGCGCGAACAAGGCCTGCGATCTCGTCATTGTGAACGCGACCATCGGCCACGATTATCAGGCGCTGATCGACCAAGTGCGCGAGCTGGCACCGGAGGCCCGGGTGGTGGGGGCCTCGTGCTGTGGCATCGTCGGGCGCGAGGGAGTGAGCGAGTCGATGAAGGATGTGGCGATCATGGCGGTGCGCGGCAAGGAGCTGGCGGTGGCGCATGTGGATGGCATCAACGGCCGGAACGCCTATGCCAAGGCGGTGGAGCTGGCGCGGCAATTGAAAGCGGCGCAGCCGGCCATCAACATGGTTCTCTTTCTCGCGTCTGGCATCGATATTGCCAATGACCGGTGCGTTGCCGGATTCGAGGCGGTGTTCGGTCCCGAAGTCACCATCTTCGGGGCCACGTCATCGGACAACATGCGTGGCGTGGTGAGCTATCAGATGGTGGATGGGCAGGTGTTTGAGCACGCGGCGTGGGCCGTGGGGTTTGCCGATCCCACGTTGCGGGTGGACACCCAGGCGACGCATGGATTTCTCGCCACGGGTGAGCCGCTGACGGTCACCCAAGCGGAGGGCACCCGCCTAATCCAACTGGATGGCAAACCCGCCTGGCAGGCCTACGCGGAGCGGCTTGGCTTGGATCCGCTCACGGCCACCTGCGGTGATTCGATCCCGGTTGGCGCGCTGGCCGAGAAATTGCCGGAGGCACTGGCGACGGAGTATGGGAATGGGCACATTCTGCGTGTGGTGACAAAACGTGATGCGGACGGCACGATGCACTACCCGACGGAGATTCAGGCCGGCACCCAGTTGTGGCTCACGGTGCGGGATGAGGCGCGGATATTTTCCGACATGGATCGGATGATGGAGCAAATGGCCGCGCGTGCCGGAGCCGGCAAGCCGGTGGCGGTGTTCCATGCCGACTGTTTGGCACGCGGACGCTTTTTGTTCAATCGGGTGATGAAGGAGGAGTTGGTGAGCCGGATGCAATTTCCACTCAGCACCGAGGGGGTGCCGCCGCCGTGGCTGGGGATGTACGGGTTTGGCGAATTTGCCCGGTTGGGCGGCACCAACACCTATCACAATTATACCACCGCCCTCTACGCCCTCTACCGCAAGTAAGCTTCAGTTAGCCGGCGCACGGGGCAGCCAAATTTCCAGGACGGTTGCCAACGAGTCGGGGGTCACGGGCTTGGCGATGTAGTCATTCATGCCGGCATCGAGGCATCGTTGCTGATCGCCCTGCATGGCATTGGCCGTCATGGCAATGATCGGGATTTGGGGGTTGCGGGCGGTGGAGTGGGGAGCGCGGATCAAACGGGTGGCTTCCAGGCCGCTCAATTCGGGCATCTGCACGTCCATCAAGACCAGGTCGTACGGAGTGCTGGTGAGGGCCTCGATCGCGGCCACGCCGGTGGCCACCACGTCCACCTGCAGCTCTAACTTCCGCAAGAGCCCCAGGGCGACCTTTTGGTTGATGAGGTTGTCTTCGGCGAGCAGCACCCGCAGTCCGCGCCACTGCTGGCTGCTGACCGGTGGCGGCGAGGGTGGCGGCGGGGTGACTGCGGGGGGGTGGAGGCAGGCGGCAAAACAGGCGGTGAACCAGAACTCCGAGCCCTGGCCGGGGATGCTGGTGACGCCGATCTCACCATCCATGAGGTGGACGAGTTGTTTGGAGATGGCCAAGCCGAGGCCGGTGCCGCCAAAATGGCGAGCCGTTGACGCGTCCACCTGGGTGAACTTCTCAAATAACAGCGCCTGCTTGTCCGCCGGGATGCCGATGCCGGTGTCGCGCACCGCGAAGCGCACCACGCTGGCAGCGGCGGTGGCCGAGACCAAACTCACCCGCACGGACACCTCGCCGCGCGGAGTGAATTTCACGGCATTGCCGGCCAAGTTGAGGAGGACCTGGCGGAGTCGGCCGGGGTCGCCGCTGAGGCCGGACGGCACGTCCGGAGCGATGGTGCAAGTGAATGCGAGACCCTTGTTTTGGGCTTGCAGGGCGAGCACTTCGGAGAAGTTAGCCAGCAGCGCGGCGAGATTGAAGTCGAGGATTTCCAAGTCGAGTTTGCCGGCTTCGATTTTGGAGAAGTCGAGGATGTCGTTGATCAGGGCCAGCAGGGCTTCGCCGCTGGCGCGCACGATCTGGGTGTACTGGCGTTGTTCGGGCGACAGGCCGGTGTCGAGCAGCAGGCCGGTCATGCCGATGACGCCGTTCATGGGGGTGCGGATTTCGTGGCTCATGTTGGCCAGAAACTCGCTTTTGGCAAGGTTGGCGAGGTTGGCCTGGGTGGCCATCTCGGTGGCGCGGGCG
>CAIKDP010000443.1 GCA_903826205.1 Akkermansiaceae bacterium | reverse complement strand
TCCGGAGTTAAGGGGTTTTCTCCCGGAAACGGCGGGGCCGCGGGTGCGGACCGGCGGCCCCGCGCATTTCAAGGAGTGTGGGCGCCTTGCCCACATTAAGTCAGTATGTCATCATGAGAGCCAAGCGCGAATGCATCTTACACTTGAGGAGTGACAACATTCCTGTCGTCATGCGGAAGCCAATGGCCATGAACAGAGCCTTGGGCACGCACGCATGGACCACGCTTCCGCAACCACCACAAAAATGTGGTGGCTCCTTATAAACCACCGGGCCGCGAAGCGGCAACCGTCTGCGTGGCCGCGTTCGTGAGAACGCGGAGAGCCGGGGTGATGCGGACGGGGGGAGACCACTGAAAAGAACTGATGCCACTGAGGGCACTGAGGGATTTGGGAAGTGGCGGCGGATTGCAACCGCCATGCCGGAAATTTCGATCGCTGTGTGCATGATCTAACCACTCAGTTTGTTGGGGTCTGGCGGATGCAATCCGCCGCCACGTGCCCACGCAGGGAATGCCACCTGCCAAGTGTCGTGCTTGTGTAACGGCGGCGATTGTGGAGGATTTCTTTCAACAGGAGGAAACAGAGGTTTTTAATGAAAGGGAGGAGAGGACGAGTCCTTCGGTCCGCCGTTCTCTCGGTTTTCTCCTGTTCAATTCATCTCGGGTTTCGGGGCTGAGATACGGTGATGCGCAGCGGTTGGGTAGACGTGGTCTTGAGCCAGACGATGAGGTCGGTGCCGGTGAGCGTGCGCCGATGACCGTAGCGGAAATTCGCCCCCCGCGGAATGTCGGTGCCATCGAGCGTCAAACTTGCGCCATGCTCGCCCCAACCCTCTATCACGAATGCCGGATTGCAAACGGGAGAATCAGCGGTGCCGGCCAATTCGATGTCCAACAGATCGCCGGAACGCGCCCGCTTGAGAAGATAGGCGCGTTGATCCTGATTGAACCCTGCGCTGGAAAAGGTGCTGCCGTGGGTTTTAATGGGTGCCGGGTGAATCCATGCTTTCGCCAGCGGCAGCATGGCCGTTGGTGCTTGATCCGTCATGCCATAAAGAAAGGCATCCGCCGGCTGGGTGACCCAACTCAGTGAGGAATGAGCCGGCTGATCGGGAGCCATCGCGTAGCGGCCATCACTCGCCACCCTGGCGACCGGCCAGTGGTTCCACCACGGGAAATGCGAGAACTCCTTGCGCACCTCGCAGTTGAAGGTGGCGATTTTGGTGCCGGGCTTGACAATGAGGATCGGCTTGAAGCGCGATTTCAGGTTGACCATCTGGATGACCGGTTCCTTCAAGTCCAAGGTCGGGTAGCCGGCTTCCCAGGAATAGGTTTTCGCTTCGCCCTTGAGATTGGCCAGGCTGAGTGCCGCCAGTTCGCAGTTGTCTTCGGGGCGCGTCCCGGCCTCGCTGAGGAAGATGGTTTCCTGATCGACCCGATGCACGGGCTCCGGCCACCAACCGGTCACATCGCGGGTGGCTATTCCATCCGGATAGATATAGTAATATTCATCGCCGTACTGGCCTTGGCCGGTCACTTCATCATATTTCTCGAAGCGCAGCGCCGCGTCGACCAAGGCGTAGCGCCAGTGGACGACGACCCTGGCGTCGGTGTTCTCGATAATTCTAACATGTGAAAACCGGCACTGGGTGTCAGACATGTGTTCGCAACAACCGACCGCGCCCTGGCCGCCACGGCGTTTCAATTCCTCGGGCCAGACGCCGGATTCCAGGCTTTGGTCGGCCATCCATTTGCCATTTTCGCTCACCCAACAAGGCGAATAGCGGGTGCCGCGCCAAAACACCATTTGGAAGGGCAGTTCGTCAAACTTGACCACGATGTCCGGCTCGCCGGCCATCTGCCACAACGCATCCCATTGTTCGTAATACTCCAGCCTGGTCGGATAGGCGCCGAAGGACTTGGCGCCCTTGGCCACATTCGGAAACCGGCGCGGTGGGATGTCTGGCGCAGCGGCGGGTTTGACAGACGCCCACGCAGCCTGGATTTCAGCTTCCGGCAGCGCGCGGTCATGGATGGTGAGTTCATCCAACAGGCCGTCAAGCGCCCACCATGAGGGAAACTTTGCCCATTCCCTAACGAGGTTGGCGGGCACCATTTTGTCGTGATTGCGGCCGATGTTGAGGTTGACATCCTTGGCGAAGCTGAGGGGTTTTAGCAAGGCGAGAGCGCCGGCAGCTTGGCCATCGAGGAACAGTCGCACGCCGAAGGCCGGGTCGTATACGGCCGCAACGTGGTGCCAGGTGGTGAGACTCAATACCGGCGTCGAGAGACAGCTCGTCCAGCGGTAATCCACTGCCAGTTGCAGGCCGAAATGGCCGGTGCTATCCAGTCCGAACGAATAGCCGCGGGTGTCGCCGTCGCGCTGGGCCATGAGCGGCGTCCAATTCCACGGATAGGCCGCCACGGCCACCCAGGCCTGGAGCGTGAAGCCGCGGGGCAGATCCGGCACCTTGTCGGCCTTGCGGGTGAGGAGCGTGGTGAAACCGTCGAACCTCAGGCAGCTGCCGCGAACCCCATCCGGCATGAACTTGAAATTGCCTTCAAGTCCATCGGTCATGCCGCTCGCGGTGTCCAGTGCCGAGCGGTCGTCAAATTTCCAACTGGCCACGGGACTGTCAGCGGCGCTGGCCCGGAGCCCGGCGGCCAGCATGAAGAGCAACCCGCAGCACCCACATAGGACCGATTTTCGCGTGTTCATGGATGATTGATGGTGGTGTCAGGCCAAGTATCCGCATGCGGCGGTACCAGACAACCTAAATATGACACGCTGGGGCAAAGCAACCGTCAGTAAGTAAGTAAGTGAGTAAGTGAGTAAGTGGCATCCGCGCTAGGCTCTCTTACCGAAACACCATCTTCCTTCGCACCCCAGCTCTCCGCGTTCTCACGAACGCGCCTACGATGAGCTCGGAGGTCACAGACCGCCGCTACAATGCGTTGCCATAGCCAGCATGAAAGCTGCCTCCGAAGAGCGTGGTCCCGCATGGGCGCATCTTCCCCAATAACCCATAACTGATAACTGATAACAGGCGCGCAGCGCCACGTTCTCACGAACGTGCTTGCTCATGCCGCGGATCGGATTACGCTACGCCTGTGGTCGTTCGTCATAAGAGTCCTTGTCCATGGCGCTGGCTCGCGAACCTGCTGCTTTTGTTAGCCGCGGCCGCGGCGCCGGCTGTGGCGGCGCTGCCATGGGGGATTCGCAATTGGCAGTCCGACGTGGGCTTGCCGGACAATACGGTGGTGGGCATCGAGCAAACGCCCGACGGGTTCCTGTGGGTGGCCACGCCGGGTGGCATGGTCCGTTTCGATGGCTTGCAATTCCAGCCGTTCCTGCCGGTGACGACAGCCGGGGTGCCCGCCAGCCTGATGGAGGCCATCCTGGTGGACCGGCACGGCCGCTTGTGGGTCGCGATGGAGCAGGGGATCTTGGTATGCGTGGACCAGGGGCGCACGACGGTGCTGACCCGGGACAACGGCCTGCCGGACAAGGAGGTGCATCAATTGTTAGATGACGCGGCGGGAGGCGTGTGGGTGTCCTATCTGGGTGGCGAGTTGGTGCGCATCCAGGATGGCAAGGTGCGTGCGTTCACTGGGGAGGACGGCTTGCCCGGCGGCCGCACCCGCCAGCTGGCGCTCGGCCAAGACGGGCAACTGTGGTTTGCCACGGGCAAATCCCTCGGCGTCTATCGGGATGGCAGGTTTCGCACGCTGGCGGAGGTTACGGCCCAGCGCATCGTCGGTGCGCGGGATGGCGGCGTCTGGATTTGCACGGGCAAGCAACTCTCGAAATTCGCTGCGGATGGCAAGTGGGTGAAGTTGGGCTTGTTGCCGTCGTGGGAGCCTAACACGAATCCGACGGTTTTATACGAAGACCGGGCTGGCAACCTGTGGATTGGCACGCGGGAGGCGGGATTGTTCAGGTATGACAGCGCGAACCTGTCATTCGAGCGGCTCACCGAGCATCAGGAAATCATCAGCATCAGGGAAGACCGCGATGGCAATCTGTGGATCGGCACCCGCGGTGGCGGCCTCACCCAATTCAAGCCGCGGGCCGTGGATCTGAAGGCCCTCGATGCGAAGTTTCCGCTCGCGCCGGTGGACTCGCTCTGCCAGGACCGATCCGGCTGCATGTGGGCCGTGGGCCAAAACGGGGTGCTGTGGTGGAGCGCGGGCGGCGGTTGGTCCCCCATGTCGGACCAGCCCGGTGGGTCCGCACTCATCGCCCAATGCGTGACGGCCGATGCCAAGGACGGCATTTGGATCGGCACGCAAGGCAAGGGCTTGTGCCACTGGCAGAACCAGGCCGTGACCACCCGCATCGACAAGGCCGGCGGCCTGGCCGGGGAATCGGTTACCGCGCTGCTCACCGGTCCGTCCGGCGAACTGTGGATCGGGACCGACTCGGCCGCCGGAAACCCTGCCTTGCAATGCCTTCAGGCCGAACCGTTGCAGACGTTTGCGTTGCCCGCCGGCAGCGGGCCGGTGGTGGCGCTGGCGGTGGATGCCGCCGGCGATTGTTGGGTGGCCACCGCGCGGGGGGGTTTGCTGCGGGTGCGCAAGGGCGCGTTGCGCGATGAAACCGGCACAACCTACGCCCAGGCGCGGGCGATCCGTTGTTTGTTAGCCGCGGCCGACGGCAGCCTCTGGATCGGCTATGGCGGCGACGGCCTGGGGTGCCTCAAGGGCGGGCACTTCAGCCATTGCCGGATGGAGCAGGGACTGCACGACGACTTCATCTCGCAGATTCTAACGGACGGGCGCGGCCGCCTGTGGCTGGCCGGCAACCGCGGCATTTTCAGCGTGCGCGAACACGAGTTGGATGAGTATGCGGCCGGGCGGGTGTCACGGGTGCAGGCGGTGGCCTACGGGCAGCATGAAGGACTGCTGCGCTTGCAGGCCAGCCACGGTGCCTGGCCGGCGGCGTTGCGCGATAAGCACGGCAGCCTGTGGTTTGCGATGCAATCCGGTTATGCCGTCGTGCAGGCGGGAAATTTGTCAGACAACCCGGCGCCGCCCTCGGTGGTGCTGGAACGGGTCACCGTCAATGGCAAAACCGTGGCGGCCTACGCTGCGGGCGAATCCGTGGCGGCCCCCGCTGCCGGCGCTTCGCCCGTTGCGTTAGGGCAGGATGCGGCGCGCTTGCGCTTGTTGCCCGGCCAACGGCAGTTGGAATTCACTTTCACCGCCTTGAGTTTCAAGCTGCCGGAAAGCCTCGTCTTCAAATACCGCTTGCACGGCCTGGACAAGGACTGGGTCGAGGCCGACCACCGCCGGACCGCCTCCTATCCGCAAGTGCCCGCGGGCGACTATCGGTTCCAAGTGCTCGCCTGCAGCAGCGACGGCGTGTGGAACGAATCCGGCGCGGCGGTGGATCTCACCGTCATGCCTAACTGGTGGGAGACAACCTGGTTCTGCGTGTTTGCCCCGCTGGCGGCCGTTGGATTGTTAGGGGCCGGGGTGTGGCTGGTGTCGCGCCGCCGCCACCAGCGTCAGATCGAGCGCTTGAAGGTGCAGCAGGCCACCGAGCGCGAGCGGGTGCGCATCGCCCAGGACTTGCACGACGACCTGGGTGCCGGCTTGACCGAGATTGCGATGCTCAGCGAAGTGGTTAGGCAGCATCGCGGGCAGCCGCAGGCGGTCGATACCCATGCGCAGCGGATATTCCGCTCGGCCAGCGAAATGACCCAGGCCCTCGATGAAATCGTCTGGGCGGTCAACCCGACCAATGATTCGTTGGACAAACTCGTCTCGTTCACCTGCGAGTTCGCGCAGGCGATTCTGGGGCCCGCCGGGATCCGCTGCCGGCTGGATTTGCCCGATCAGGTGCCCGAGCTGGAATTGAGTTCACAAATCCGCCACCAATTGTGCATGTCCCTCAAGGAATGCCTCAACAATGTCCTCAAACACGCCCGCGCCACCGAGGTCCGCATCCGCATCGGCTTGTCCGGCCGCAAGCTCAGCCTGACCGTCGAGGACGACGGCGCGGGCTTCGACCCGGCCGCGCTGCCCGACCGCGCGGGCACCCACGACGGCTTGGACAATCTGCGCCAGCGGCTGGCGGAAATCCACGGCGTGTGCGAGATTGTGTCGGCCCCCGGCCAAGGCACCCGGGTGCTGATGCAATGCACGATTTAGTCACCAGTCCTGAGTTTAGACGACATCCGGAGAATCTAACCTATTCGGACAAAGAGAACCACTGATTGCACTGAGAACCACTGAAATCACTGAAAAGCATGAAAAAATCAGTGTCCTCAGTGGGTTTCAGTGGATTCAGTGGTAATCTTGGCGTATCCAACTTTTGCAGTCCATCCTACGGCCAACTCCCCGTCCCATGACCTCACCCGACAACCCCATCACCGTTGCCATCGTCGAAGACGACGAGCGGATCAGTCGCACGCTCGCCATGATTCTGGACGATGCGGCGGACTGCCGCTGTGTCGGCCAGTATCGCAGCGGCGAGGAGGCCGTGGCGGCCATTCCGGCGCAAGCCCCGCGCGTCATCATCATGGATGTCAACCTGCCTGGCATCAATGGCGTCGAATGCGTCCGCCGTCTGGTCGCCAAAGGTGTTGCCTCCCATATCCTGATGCTCACCGTGCACAAGGACACCGACGTGATCTTCGAGGCGCTGGCGGCCGGCGCCACCGGCTATCTGGTCAAACCGGTGCAGGCCGAGCAATTGTTAGCCGCGGTGCGCGACATCTATGGCGGCGGCGCGCCGATGACCAGCAGCATCGCCCGCAAGGTGGTGCAAACGTTCCACCGCCAACCGGCGGCGGCGGGCGAGGCCTTGTCCGCGCGCGAGACCGAGGTGCTCGATTGGTTGGCCAAGGGCCATTCCTACAAGGAAATTGCCGAGCAGATGAACGTGAGTTACAGCACCGTGCACACCCACATCGAGCGCATCTACAAAAAACTCCACGTCAGTTCCCGCGCCCAGGCCGTGGCCCGCCACTTGCGGCGCTGAGGGGCTGGATGCAAGGTAGGGCGCGGCGGCCTCGCCGCGCCGTGATTTTCCCCGGGAACCATCGCATCTGACCATCGACCATCATTTTGCCCAGGCCGGATTCTGAGCGCTGATGGGGACTTGAAGTGACGCGCACCTTTGGACTGCGGCGGGCACCGCCGCTTTGGGGGACGAGCCGGTTTGCCGCTTCCCCGGCCCGGATCATTCCAACCACCCCGAAGCGGGGTGTTTCCATACCGGGGCCGGGCGGTTTTCCCGCGTACTGACGGCCCTGCCGCAAAGCGGTGAAGCGCGCTTCACGGCACTCCACTCCTTGTCGGCAGTTTTGCCGACATGACAGGTTTTCGATTTCTGCTTCATTTGTATCGTGCATCGCGCTCCACCGCCTCTTTCACATTCTCAAACCTAACAAAAAAACACCACCCGCCATGAAATCCACCACCCCCACGCCCCGCACTTTCCGGGGACTCCCCGCCATCGCCCTCGCCCTCGCGGCACTGGGTCTCAGCCAGCCCGCCGCCCGCGGGGAAATCATAACTTCCGACGACACTATTCAGCTCTCGGCGGGCGGGGATCAGGACAACGCCTCCGTTGTCGACCAATGGACAACGGCCAAAGGCAGCGCCCCGGTGGATACTGCCAACGAGCTTCTGAAGAATCACGCGACTGTGTCGATGTCTGCGCCAAAGTTGGGTCTTGGCGACTCCTTGTCGTACATCAACGATGGCTCGATGCTGAGCGGTGGACACACCAGTGGCCAGACGGATGGCCTGTGTTTGTTCACAAGCGACGGGGCTTGGGTGGGGAGCGGCCCCGTGGACCTCGTCTTCACCTTGGATTACGCCTACAACATCGAACGGATCGATGGTTTTACGCTTTGGGACCTCAGCCGGCTGGGTCAATATTATGAACTTTATGCATCGACAGATGGCGGCGCGAACTGGAATCTGGTGACGACCGTCAATAAGGACGCGACCGGCAGCGATGGAAACAGGTATATTCGCAGGATCAGCCTGACGGATTCCGGTGGCGTCATCACCGGTCTGGTCGGCGTCAACGCCCTGAAGTTCCACATCATGGACCCGGGGCCGTACGGGGCCACATCTAACAACTCGATCTATGCCGAGATTGCAGCCTATGCGGCGGCCGCGCCCACTCTCGCCGATGCCGGCGCTTCCACCGTGGAGGCCAGTCCCACGACTGTCGCAAGTGATGGCGTCAACACTTCCACCATCACCGTGACCCTGAAAGACTCCGGCGGCACTCCCGTCCCGGGCAAGACCGTGTCGCTGGCCAAATTCTCGGGCTTGGGATCCCCGACCATCGAGCCCATCTCAGGAACCACCAATGGCTCAGGCATCGCCACCTTTACGGTGAAATGTGCCACCGCCGATACCTATCAATTTGAGGCCACCGATACCTCGGACAGCGTGACGGTCGCGCAGAAGGCCAGCGTGACGTTCTCGGCCAGCGCTGTGAGTCCTGCCAACTCGACGGTGACGGCTGCCCCACCCTCGGTGGTGGCCAACGGCACATCCACCTCCACGATCACCGTCACCTTGAAAAATGCCAGCAACACGGCTGTCTCAGGCAAGACCGTTTCCCTGGCCAAAACATCGGGGCCGGGCTCCCCGGTCATCGCCCCCGCGTCCATAATGACCAATGGCTCCGGCATCGCGACCTTTACGGTCACCTCCACCACCATCGGCTCGTGTGTCTTCACCGCCACGGATGCCACCGACGGCATCACGATTGGCACGACCGGCGTGACCTTTGAGGCGGGGCCGGTGCTTGCCGGCATCTCCACGGTAACAGCATCACCCACCACCGTCGCAGCCGACGGCGTCGCCATCTCCACTATCACCGTGACCTTGAAGGATCAGTATGGCAATCCAGTGCCGGGCAAGGACGTGTCGGTGGCGACAACCTCAGGTCCGGTCATTGCCCCCGCCCCGGCAACCACCAATGGCTCCGGCGTCGCGACCTTTACAGTCACCTCCACCACCACAGGTGAGTTCGTCTTCACCGCCACCGATATCACCGATGGCAACGTGGAGATCAATCCCTCAACGGCAACTGTCACCTTTGTGCATGTCACCGCCGTGACTTGGGCGGAAACCAACTTGGATGTCTCGACCTTTGCGACCGGGATTGAAATTGCCAATGACGGCACCCTGGTGCGGGCCTACCACTTTGGCAACGCCGCAGCCATCACTGACATTACCGTTCACGGGGTGTTCTTTACTAATGGCGGGTCAGCCGAGAACGGTTTGACAGACACAGCCATGGGTGGCCAATGGGTTGGCGGTTGGAGTGGCTGGAACGGTGAATGGAGCTTGGCCTCGATCACCGATCCGGATTGCAAACAACTGATCAGCTGCATGATCATGGCCTCGTCCACTTCGACCATCACGATCGGCGGTCTGACCGTCGGCCATACCTATCGGTTGCAACTGATCAGCAACAATCCCCGCAACGGGCAGATCGGCGTGGAAGGCGCCACTCATACCCTCAGCGGCGGAGACAACGCCAATCCTGTTCTGCTCGCCGCCACCTGGGTCGCCGACGATGACACGCTCAATATGAGCATGCTCAACAACGATATGCATTTCAACGCCTACGCATTGCATGACTTGACCGGCGGTGCCACCCCCACCCCCACCATCGCCTCCACGGGGTCACCTCTAACGACTTCTCTAACGACCACCTACGGCACGGCTTCGACCGCCACCTCTTTCTCGGTTTCCGGTGCCGGCATGACTGCCGGTATCACGGTCACGCCGCCGCTTGGGTTTGAAGTTTCCACAACGTCTGATTTCACCTCCAACGTGGGCAACAACAGCTCGCCGATCACCGTCGGTTCCTCCGGCACGATTGCGAGCACGCCGGTCCATGTCCGCCTCGCCGCTAACGCTCCGGTCGCCGGCGCATACGATGCCCAGAACATCGTGCTGTCCAGCGCGGGTGCCACCTCGGTCAATGTCACCACCGCGGCCAGCGGCAACACGGTGAGCAGGGCATCCTCGAGCGTGACCGCAACGGGCACGACGACATTCCCCTACAACAGGTCGCCGCAGGGTCCGGCGAGCGCGGATGTGACCGGATCCACTGGCATCACGAGCTACAGCTACGAGGGCACCGGCACGACGACCTACGCGGCGAGCCCCACCCAGCCAACCAACGCAGGCACCTACGCGGTCACCGCGACGGTGGCGGAGGATGCCAACTACCATACGGCGTCATCCACCCCGCTGGGCTTCACAATCACGCCCAACTTCGCCTCGTGGATCGATTTCTACACTTCCATCCCGTTGCTTGATCGCGATCCGGGCGACGATCCTGACCAAGACGGGCAGACCAACGAAGATGAATACGCCTTCGGCTTGATTCCTAACAACGGCGCGTCGAGCAACCCGATCAGCGTGCAACTCAACAAGACCACCGGCAAGTTCACCTACACCCGCCGCAATCCCGAGCTTACCGGCATTGTCTACAGCATCCTGACCTCAACCACACTGGCGGACGGCGTCCAACCCGGCGATTGGGCCATTGATGCCACTGCCACGCAGACCCCCTCCGGAGACGGTGAACTGCAAACCGTGGAGGTGACCCTCGGCGGGACCAAGCCGCTGGGCGCCACCAAGTTGTTTGTGCGGGTGATGGCCGTCGTGCCTGCACAGTAAGGGGGAAGTCATTGGTCATGAGTCATTCGTCATTGGTGAAGAGAAAAGATGCCGTTTGCGTCTTCACCAGTGACCAATGACCAGTGACTAATGACCAACATCTTTCCGGAAGTTATGGGTTATCTGCCGGAAAACAGCGGGTCCGCTGATGCGGATCAGCGGACCCGCAACATGCTTATTTGAATGTAGTATAGGACTTCAGTCCGTCCTTCTGAAAAATTCCACCCCAAGCCGCCGTCATTTTCTCCAATCCACCACCGCCGCGGGCCCTGACCCACGGGTTCGGTCGGGCCCGCGCCGCCTCGCGTAACACACCATGAAATAGCCATTGATGATAGTGTGCGGTTTGTCAGCGATGATGTCAGCTCCGCTGACCCTAAGGAGGGCGGACATTCCTGTCCGCCAGGGCAATGACGAGCGTAAGAACAGAGATCACCCGCTCGACCTTGCTCTTGTCATTGGCTCATGGACAGGAATGTCCATGCTCCTTAACGGATCGGGTCAGTTCCCGCTAATTCACATTTGGGGTAATCCTGTTAGGTTGGGGGGCTGTGGAGGGAATGAGGAGGTGACGCAAGTAAGCAGTGGCCAGTATTTATGCTTATCGGCAGTATTGCCGACATGACATCGGCCCGGTTGCTGCTACAAAATACTGCGTAACGCACTCCGGTCGTCACCCATCCCCCCTGCCACAGATGCATTCCACCCAAAAGCCGCCGTATTTCCTCCGTGCTTCCGCCGCCGCAGGCCTCGGTCTGGGTGCGCTCGGGCTCGGGCGGGCCCGCGCTGCCTCACCCAATGGCAAACCAATCATGAACCCCAAGCTGACAGATCCAATCAACCCATGAATAACCTCACCCGTCGCTCACGCTCTCTGCTTACGCTGAGTGTGTTGTACCAACTGGCATGTCCGGTATTGGCCGTGCCGCCCGATGCCACCAAGGATTACATAGACGCCACTTTCACCTACAACCTCGGTCCGACCGGGGCACGCGGCTGGATTTACAGCACGGGCAACGAATGGCTGTTCGTGCCGGAAGGGCTGACCAGTGAGAGCCATCAGATCAAGATCACCGCGGTGGACAAGGGGTCACCGGCCGATGGCGTTCTGTTAGTGGTCGATGTGATCCTGGGCATTGGCGCGGATGTGTTCGCCGAGGATGCCCGCAAATCGCTGGGCGTGGCCATCGGTGAGGCCGAGAAAACCGAGAACAAAGGCCAACTCAAGCTCAAGATCTGGCGCAAGGGCGCCATCCGTGA
>CAIKDP010000442.1 GCA_903826205.1 Akkermansiaceae bacterium | reverse complement strand
CTGGATCAGCCACTCACGACTTTGTAGGAATACCGGATTCACGCCCCGGTGGCGGTGTCAACGCGGGCTGCTGCAAACTTGAAACACCTGATGGTTTCCACAGCATGTCCACGGGCACGCCATACTTGGTGGCCGTTTCAAGAATCAGCTTTGCATCGCTGGCGCGGCGCTCGATTTCCTCACCGAAATCCGCACCCAGTTCCTGGAAGTGATCCGATAGAGTCTTGAGCCCCATTTCCACATCGGCACGGTTCTGTTGGGCTTCACGGCCCGCATCGACGGTCACCCGCTTCGGCGGAACGGAACTAATCTTCCACCATCCCGCAATGGGCGGCAACAGACCTCGGTTGATGGCGTCGCCGATCACATACGCCCACACCGGGCGGATGAAGCGCCGTTCAAGGATCATCTGGCGGAACGAAAACCGCCTGTCTGCCTTGGCAACAATCAAACGCACGCCTGCGCCGCCGATCTTGCTGGAATCCGCCGCGAACTCGAACGGGATCATGCCCAGCGCGGAATCACGCCTCAGGTGCTCAAGGAAGCCTGTGAATGTCGGGCTCGGGCGGTTGGACTGGAAACTGTCTAACGACTCGTCCGGTTTGAGCGCCACGAGCTTGCCGCCGACGATGCGCTGGAGCGATACCGGGTCACTCGCATCACCCGTGCCGCCAGTCCCGCCCACAATGAAGTCGCCGTTGTCGTCGATTTCTCCGCGTCCCGTTTTGAGAATTCGAGCCACGTCGGCGTTGTCCTTGACCGCGTGTTTTTCGAGCGCCAGCAATTCCATTTCGTCGAGGACGTGATTGATGGAATGTTGGATCGTCGGATGCGAGCGCACGCCACCCGCCCATTCCGGCTCAAAGAGGTGAAGCAAAGATTCTGCCGGGATGTCGCGGGCTTTCCCGCCATCTTCCAGCACCCGATAGAAGACGGGAGCGCCCCAGGCGTCGAGACCCACGCCGTCGATGGTGTCCTTGGATCCGAACTCGTCGCCGATGCGGTGGGATTCTATCAACTGGATGCGGGGCTCGCCATTTTCATCGCGGGTCTTGTGAACGAAATACTCGCCGTCGATGTCGATGCCACGGCAGACGAGCGACTGGCATTCCTCAAACGAAAACCGCCGCGTCACCTCGCAGCGGGCAGACCACAGGGAAAAGTAGTCTTCGGCGGCCCGGTTCCATTCCGGCTTGGCCGATTGCGCCTGGACGCGGATACCGTCGCCGGTTGAATAGATTGCCATGTTGCCAACCAACTCCCTGACAAATCCGCTGTTTTTGTGGAGGTAGCGTGACTTGCGGACCAGTTCGGTGCGCACACCCGGCGTGAGTTCGTTGCGGGCATCGGTCGGAAAAGCACCCGGCACCGTGCCACGGCGGGGCGACCAGTTCGCCGACTCATATGAAGATCCCCAGGCTTTGGGCACGAGGACAGGGGGCAGTAAACGCAGTGCGATGGATTTGAGTCGGTTCATTTTGGGAGATAGCCGTCGATGAATGAGGTGACCGCGATGCGGGGTCTGCCATAGGTGGCGGGATCGAGGATGCGCAACGCGTGGCCGCATTCATCAATAACCTCTGCGACGGACATGGTGAACTGCTTGGAGACCGATGTGTCGGCATCGTTCCAGTTCATGATGGTCTTGCCCTCCAACAACAATTCCTTCGCGCGACGCTGGATGGCAAGAACCTCGGCGACGGTAAATCCGGTAATGAATAATCCTCGGGCCATGCACGGTCGCGGGTGTCAACGGTGGGTCACGTCCACCACTTGCCATCTTTCACGCGCTGGCGTGCCTTGGTGAGGGTGCAACCCATTTTCACCGTGACATGCGGGGTGTCTTGAGGGCTTGTCCAGCGACCACCCCACTCGTGGCCAAGCGACTCTGCGATCCTGCCACACTTTTCCATCAG
>CAIKDP010000441.1 GCA_903826205.1 Akkermansiaceae bacterium | reverse complement strand
TGAACCGCCGGGCATAGCCCCCCCCGCGCTGTCACCAGCGCGCCTACGATATATCTAACCCACGACTTTCCGGCGGCTGCGCAGGAATGCGCCGGAGCCGACCAGCAGGCCGAGCGCCAGCAAACTGCCGGGCTCGGGGACCGCCGTGAGCGCTCCCGCGGTGAGGTTGATGAATTGCCCGGTGGGTGTGCCGCTGAAGTTGATTCCACCGGTGAGCTCACCGTAGTTGATGGTCCACTTGTTATGGGCCCCATCGAACGAGGTGCCCTCACCCAAGACATTGGCACCCGTGCCGAAGAAGAATCCGCCGCTCAGCGTGCTGGAGTAGTTCATCAACGAGAACTTGGTGCCAGTGGCAAACGGCACGTCCGTTGACGCCAAATCATCCAGAGTCAGATAGACCTTGTTGCCAGAGGTGCTGTCCAAGGTCACCACACCGCTGACCGTTAGTAAGTTGGCTTTTTGCGAGTCGGGTAATCCCGTGGTTGAATTCACCTCGTAACCAAAGGTCGAACCGTTGGTCATGTGGAGCACGGCGCTGACAGTGCCATTGCCCTTGAGGGTCTTGCCGCTGCCCGGGCTGAGGGTTGTGAGGGCCAGCGTGCCTTGTGTGATCGTCGCGCTGCCGCTGTAGGTGGCAGCTAAGGTGTCGAGCGTGAGAGTGCCTGCGCCCTCCTTGATCAAGGTGCCACTGCCGCTGATCGCGGTGCTGATGGTGTCGTTTTTGCCACTCGGAATTTCAATATACGCAGACCCAGTGAGATCAACAGAGCCAGCTCCATCGATGAGTTTGGAACTCACCGTACTGGCACCGGCGACCAAGCGTCCGTTATTGAAGTTCAGAGTGGTGCCAGCACTTAGAAGGTTCACCAAGATCGTCCCAGCTGCAGGCGTAAAGGCTGAGCTTACAGCCCCTCCAGCGATTGGAACAGTTCCGGCCGACGCGCTGTACTGCGCGAACGATGCTCCCACGGTGATGCTGGCTATGTTCGCCCCCCCGTTGCCCAGATTGATGACACCACCAGTGCCGTTGTTGCCGACGGTCATCGGCGAGGTGCTGATGACCGCACCGCCATTACTGACGTTCAAGGCGTTCGAGTTACCTCCTACGGCGGCGGCCCCGGTATTGTAGCCAATGCCAAGCGCTATAGCCGCATTGACGTTCAAGGTGGAGTTCACGCCGGTTACGGTGATGTAGTTGCTATTTGCGCCAGTAACCACGCCAACGCCGACGTGGCGCGTGGTGGAAGTTCCTTCGTAAACAAAAGTCCCCCCATTGGAGATTGAGAGGTAGTTGCCGGTGGCACCAGTGAAATCGCCGATTCCTAATACTGAGTTAGATGATGCAGATACATAACCGGCAGAGCTTCGAGCGGTGCCAGTTCCCGCGATCGATACATAGTTGCCAGTTCCGCCAGTGAGGCTGCCTGTGCCGAAACCGCCGTCCCCTGTCTGTAGGCGCTGCGCCTTAAAGTAGGCACCCGCCTCAATGATCAGTGCGTTATCGTTTCCGGCGCCGCCCACGATCACTGGAATGCTTGATGAATATAGTTTCGAGTTTGAGCCGGTGACGGTCAGAATATTGCCGTTCGCACCGGCGTAGTTTCCAATATGGAAGTCGTTGGTGCCCGACCCCTTTTGGAATTGGAAGACCGCTCCATTTTCAATAGACATCGTATTACTGCTACCACGGTTGCCTAATTCGAAAACCGATGAATTGGCACCGTTGTTGGCTATAAATGAATTGGCCCCCTTGATAGTGACTGCGTTGCTATTGGAAGTGGTGCCGTCGCCAATAATCCAACCCCGGAAACTATTCGTCTGATTAGTACCAAGAGTAAGGGCTCCGCTGCCGATACTGCCGCCGTTTTGTACGGTCAAAGTGTGGGCAACTGCGTTAGTGCCGAAAAACCAGTCCTGATTTGAGCTGGTGCCGAGCTTGAGCTGTCCCGCATCGATCAGGATATTGCCGTTGCTCAGGGAGGGGGCGCTTGAAGAACTGGTAAGACCACCAGTGTATGAGAGTACGGTGCCTGCCCCTGAGACGGTCGTGCCACCGGTGTAGGTGCCAGCAACGCTCTCGGTGAGAGTGCCGCCGCCACTCACGGTCAAGCCAGCCGTACCTGCAATCGGGGCACTGATGGTGGCCGCGAGGCCGCCACCCACTGAGACCGTGGCAGTGCCTGTCAAGGTGAGGATATTGCTGCCGCTCTGTGCGATGATGTCATTGTTGACGTTGAAAGTCACGCCCGCGGCGGAGACGCCCGCCGCGTTGATGGTGACAGTGCTGCCAGCGGTACCGCCGAAGACCGCCGTGTTGCCGGTGGTCCAAGTGCCTCCAAAGTTGGCGTCAGTTGGATTCCAGTTGCCCGTGGCAGCGCCGTTATTCCAGGTTTGGTCGGCGGCATGGGCGGTAGTGGCGGCGAGCAGCGCGGTGAGAGCGCCGGCGAGGAGGCCGAGGGAGGAGGCGGGGGATTTGGGCTTCATGGGGGGTGTTGGATTGCGGGTTTGGGATTGCGGATTGCGGATTTAGAATGTTAGAGGCGCGGTGGTGGGAGGCTGCGCGTGCTGCACCAAGGTATAATTATGCCAAGGTAT
>CAIKDP010000440.1 GCA_903826205.1 Akkermansiaceae bacterium | reverse complement strand
GGCGGGCTTCGGGCGCTTGATGTGTTCGCGCAAGTGGAGTTCGACGCCGGGAACTATGGCCACGCGCATCCACGCGGCGGGCGTGGGCATGGCTTCACCAGGGATGCCGGCGGTGCTGGCGCGGGCCGCTGCTTTGGCCACTAACTCAACGCCGCGAAACAGCATGGCTTTGTAGTCGGCATTAGTGCGAGAATCGAGCAGGGCGCGGATGCGCTCGGCCGGCACCCGTTCCCACAGGAGCTTGCGGATCAGCAGTGCCTGCAGGTAGTGGCGGAACCCGTAGCGTGCCTCCTTGCCCAGCTTTTGTGGCGGATCAATACAACCCAGCGTTTGGTAATGGCGGAAGCTGCGTGGCGTGAAGGCCGGACTCACGCGCCCGCTACCAGCCTCGTCAACTTCCGGCACATAGGCCGACACCACGGCATTCACCCATTTTAACAGACCGGGGAGGTTTTCTGAGAAATCCAGGGCCTCGACCTTTTCCAGTTCGCGGATGACCGAGGATGGCAGACGGATCGGCTTGGCAGGGAGGTTCGTGGTCACGGCTGATGAATGCCGGATACGTTGCAAACATGCAAGATGTATTAGAAACTTTATTTTAGCCCCTCAGAACAGTTGTCGTGGCAGGGACTCAGGTTATGATCCCTGAGGCGGTCCCTGAAGATCCCGGCGAGTGCTACCGCACCGGGCTCTGTTTACAGGCTTCACTTCTTGCTCTCTGTCCGCCTGCGGCGCGAAGAGAAGAGTAAAAAAGAGTATAGACCCGAAGCCTAGCCACCACCAACTAACACAACACGGAATCCGTTGCGGTCGAATCGAGAGCGTGGATCGTTGCAACCGCGACACGCCGAACGCAAGAACACGCGCCGATCGTTGAACCACGACCCGCCGCGAACCACGCGGACGAGGTTGGAAGTGGCGTCGTACAGGTCCTCACACCACTCCCAAGCATTCCCGCCCAAGTCGTAAAGGCCGCTGGAATTGGCTGGAAAACTGCCTACGGGCGATGTGTATTCAAATTCATCCACCTTCAGACTGGCAGCATAGTTGCCAACGCCTTTCGGCGGTGGCCATTGGGTGTCCCAAGGATAGACGTCGCCCAGTTTGTCATCCTTGCTCATGGGTGACGCCTCGGCGGCTTCCCGCGCCCCGATGCCCGCCGCACAGCTCCACTCGTGATCGGTCGGGAGACGATACTTCGCAGTAGCCGCGATTCTCCCAGCGCTGCGCTCCTGCTGCGTCAGCCACTCACAAAACGCCACCGCATCCTCCCAACTCACGTTGACCACCGGATGGTCCCCGCCTTGCGCGAAGCCGGGATTCTTCCATTTCCCGTCAACTCCGCTCTTCGCCTCGGCATACTTGCGGTAATCCTGCACCCTGGTCATCCAAATGCTGAACCACACCTGCTGCCTGTTACGCGGCCCTCCCGTAATCTTGACCGACACGAATTTCATCCCCAGCGAATTCATGTAGGACGGGTCATTAGCGACCTTGGTGCCGCAGACTACATCCTGAATCAGAAAGCCAAGAACCTGGATTTGCAGCGAACGTGACTCCTCATATGTCAGACCAAGGTCAGTTCTCTTTTTTTCCAGAAACTCACATTCCACTGGTGTGATTTTCTTGTCGAGCCAGGCAGCTTCCAGCAGCCCCCTGTATTGCGTCATTGCGGCCTCTTTATCGTCACGTGGGAGACTTGCTTGAAGCCCCCATTTCTGATGTGCCTTGATAGAAGCGCCAAGACCAATTGCCTCACGTCCCTCACTCCACTGCCGGCATTCAACCCCGGTGATCTTTTCCAACTCCTCTCTGATCATGGGAATTCTCGACGTGCCGCCAGCCAGAAGAATAAATTCCGGAGGGTGCCCTGCATTATTGGCACGGGCCAGTAGCTGGCTCACGAATGAAGCGGCTCTCTGAACCATGGGCCTGATGATATTATTGAAATCCTCCCGTTTCAGCGATATTTTGCAGGACTGGCCCCCTTCAAGCGCGAACGTCATGTTCACGGAATCCTGGGAGGAAAGACGTTCCTTTGCCCGGGAGAGATCACGCCTGAACTTGCCCCACTCCGCCCGCGGTTGACGATCCAGGGAACCATGCCCTGCGGCATCCAGCGCACTCGACGCTACAGTCCAGAGTTCATCGTCAAACACCTCGCCGCCAATGTCATCAAGACCCACCACAAAATCTTCATGAATCCTCAGTTCGCCGGAGGCATGGCGTTCCACATGGGCCACATCAAATGTTCCGCCCCCCCAATCGACAACAATGAACCGGAGTTGTTTTGAGAGGTCGCTGTGATGGTCGCAGTAGGCGATGCCAGCCGCAACCGGCTCCGCCAGCAATTCCACTTCCTTGAACCCGGCTTGTTTTGCAGCCGTGGTCAAGTCCTTCCTTTGGGCTGGCCCGAACATGGCCGGGACCGTCAGGATCACACGCTCCACCGAGGTGTGGAGAACTTGTGTTTCAAGCTGCTTCTTCACATTTGCCAGATACTCGGTGGTCAGATCCACGGCGGTTCCAGCCTTGCGGCCGACATGCGCCATGCCCGGCTTTCCCAACTTCATTTTGAAGCGGCGGATAAGGTTTGGGAGATCGGTTATTCCATCGTCATCCGCCTCATCACCAAAAAGCAGGTCGCCGTTTTCAGTCGCGTAAATCGAAGTTGGCATTTCAAAGCTTCCCCGTCCCAGCTTGTGGGGCTTGGCCATCATTTTCACCGGATCATATTCTGCAACCAGGGTTTTGGTCGTGCCGAAGTCGATGCCGATGTGGGGTTGTTTCTCTGAAAAAGAGTTCATTTCTTGAGTTGTTATGTATTGCCAGATATGCCAAATGTTTTAGAACTTTTGTAACCATTTTCTCACATTTTCCCAGATGCCGCCTGATGTGGTTTGGAGACTGGTGGAGGCGTGGTACGGCCAGGGATTTTCCTCCTGCGGTTTATGCTTTTTTTTACGCTTCTGTTTTCTGGATTTTCTACCCATCTCATCCGCGCGAATCGTAAGGGACTTGGCAGCATCAAATTCTGTGCCGCAACGCCGTGATGGACACGAATAGGTTCCCCACTCCTCGATTTCAACTTCCTGACCGCATTGCGGGCACAAGCAACTGATCAAGATCCAGCCTTCACAAGATGGGCAGATCCAATCTCCCGAGCCGGTAATGCCATCGACACCGGACCCGCAATGCGGGCACTTGACCGAGCCGATACCCGAGGAAATCGTAAGAGACTTAGCAGCATCAAATTCTGTCCCGCAACGCTGTGACGGACATGAATATTTTCCCCACTCCTTGATTTCAACTTCTTGGCCGCAATCGGGGCATGAGCAACTCACTAGAACCTCGCCTGCACAGGAAGGACAGGGCCACCTGCCAGCGCCGGTGACGCCTATAACATCGTCACCGCAATGCGGGCACACGACGGACTTGGGTGCTGCCTGAAAGCAACTTGGCGTGACGCCGCCACAGTTGCCGGGCACCGCTTACCGCCAAATACAAAATATGATCATCCTGGGGCTTATTTGGAAAAAGCTGGGTTAATAGCCAGGCTATGGCCATCGGCAACTCGGCAAATACTGATGCTGCCGGGTCGCCAGATGCTTCCAGTTCCTCCATAAACGCCTGGCGCTGGCCCTGGAATTCGCGGGCAGCCTCGGCATCACGTAACCAGCCCTCAAGCTGTACGCCGCTGCGACGACCGGCCATGACCCGGGCAGCAGCACCGCTGAAAAGCTCAAGCCACATTGTCTCGGGTATCGGGATCTTTGTGCCATTTGCAGCAGGGAGACATAGGCCGCCCGTGCCACCGGGTTGGACAATAACAAATTGCGACAAAAACACCGGATCGTTATTAACAAGCATTTCTATGTCCCCGGGATTGATGCTCATTACTGCCGAGGCCCTGATCAACGCTGTGTGGTCACCAGCAAGACCCCGGCGCAATGCAGCGGGCACAGTGACCGTAGTTCCCTGGAGCAAGCGCATGAAGCGCTTACGGATTGGGCGCGTGGTCTCGGGCATGTCACCCAAAACCAATGCACGACCGCCATGGCAACCGGCTACCAAGTCGGTTAGGGCCTTGGTCTCCGGATTGTTGAGCATCATCAGTGGCCTGTGTAGCGCGTCCTCGCGCAATGCCAGTCGCCCTTGTGCAACATCTGCGTGCAAGTTCTCAAGGGCGGAGGATTCTGAATGCTCGTCGCGAGCTTTGGCTTGCAGTGCACAGATGTGTTTCTCGCGCACCAGCAGCGGGACCTCACCTCCACCCCTTTTCTTTTGGCGAGGGCCGCCACAAAGTTCCTGAAGCAAATCGGTGCGCAGTGCTGAGGATGCCGCCACCAACTTGGTCTGCAATTCCTTGGCACCATCCGTGATCCGCGACAGCAGCGTGAGCAGCCGCAGATGCTGTCCGGGGATCAGCAGGTTGGGTGCAGCAACACTCTCCAAGTCTGAGGTTACCCTGAGCCTTGTCCGATCGCCAGCCAGGCCCGTAAGCACCCCTGCCATCACCGCCAACATCGATGGCCAGTCGCCGGGAGCCGGGGGCTGGGGCGTGGTACCAGGAGCATTGGTGTTGGCGGCAGAGGCATTGGCGTCTGTTTTCATGGGCGGAGCATAGGCATATATCTGTGGGATGTCCAGGCTAGGCGCATTGGCCGGTAGGTGCTGATTGCATTTTTTGAAGTCTGCGTCATAGCAATCAAGCCCACTGCATCATGGCATTGAATTGGCCGAAAGCGGATGGTTTTTGGACATGCTCGCATTCGGTGTGCGTGCCCAATGATGTTTTGTCGGATTTTCACGATCATGGAATTGCGTGTGCTGCCGTGCCATTTGTGAGACTTCTGGCTGCGACTGCATCCCGGTCCCATGTTTTGGTGGTGATGAAAACGCCCTGAACTTCCTTACTGGTGGTGCCAGAATGTCGTGGACTGATTCTCAGGTTGAATTCATGAAATTCGCCTCCCATGTCATCAGGGTACTCCAACATGGCTAGCGTAAGGAATTGTTCGACATCACGCAGTATCGAACTGAATTTCACGGCTATCGCCGATTTTTCTGTGACCTTCGCCGGGTTCGCGCGCTTGGTTTCAATTCCCTTTTCAACAAGAAACTTCCTGACCCCGGCGGCCACGATTGTGCTGGTTAACTCCCGCGGTATCTTGCCCGTCACGATTTCCTGCCAGCATTCCACACGGAGCTCACGTGGGACATTCGCCAGCAGCGGCCGGACCTGCCCTTCGTTCACTGGCAGGTTTTCCCCACGTGGGGAATAGCTGATTTCCAATTCGGTAATGAATTCACCGGCTTCTACCAGGCGGTAGGCATTGGATTTTTGATAATTCCACTTGGTCCTGCAATACATTTCGAAGGACTGATACTCGGATTTCCACAGTGCGCCGCCGCAATAGGAATAAATCTCGTGTAATGCCTTGGCTGCTTCAAAACCTGCCTTCATGCCAGCACTTACAGCGGCCTCGCGCACATTGCGGTAATCCATGTCTCCTGAACTCAACTCACCCGGGTGCGCTGGCGACATGACCTCCATCACTTCAATGTCCCCAGCGGGAACGTCCACCACTGTATTGCGCGGGGGCGAATGTTTCCTGGCTGCCTTGGACTGATACCTTGCAGGTGATCCAAAATGCTCGGGGGTGCTGGATTCAGGCGCAGATGTGTCAGCGGTGTGCTCCTGCGGCCTTGCCCCCGGGGGCACCACCAGGGCTTCGGATGCCTCGGGGGTGGTTGCTGGCGTTGACGTCAGGTCTTCCTCTGTTTCGGGTAACGGCGGGATATCGGGTTGTACTGGGCCCGGATGCTCCTGTGTCATGCTGGCGGGGATTGCATTCTCCGGGGTTGCTGGATTGAACATGGATTCGGCGGTAACATTGTGATCGGTGGATTCTGGCATATTGGTTGGGGCAGGTTGCTGACTATCGGATTCTAACATAGTGTGAGTTGGTTTGTTTTCGAGTTGTGGGCTGGTAGTTGACCGGGGGACAAATAATTCCTGAAGCGCATCCAGCGCGGGCTTGAGGCTGGGATGTGCATGGCGGTCTAATTGCACCTCCGGGCCAAATGGGTGCTTCGGCCACTGCTGTTCACAGTCATTGGGCTGAGGCTCATCATGACCAAAGGTGCTGGGCTGTGTGTCCAATTGGTGAAACAGGAACGCCACCCCCGCCTTGTGACACACAGCCTGCATGGTGGCTGCCTGCGCGGCATCATCTGCATTACCGGCAAAGACAACCCAGGCGATTTGATCCAGACACCCGGCAAGGTCTATTGTCTGTGACAGCGGCGTGATCAAAATCATGTGGTATCGGGCCACCGTGTTTTTCAACGCCTTGAGTTGCTGCGGAAAATCATCTGCATCCTTGACGACGAGACCCACGCAAACATTTGCGTATCCTTTACGGCCCCAATTGCCGGGCAGAACCTCGGTGATTTTTTCCGGGTGGTAGGTGAGGATAACCAATCGCAGCCTCGTGGCATCCAGCAGGACGTCCCACAACGATTCCCTGACATGGCCCCAACCGGGTGTGTTGCCGAAGAAGTCTGGCACTGGAGGGATGACGGCAAGCTCCGTGCGTCCCATCCCAGGCAATGGTCTGAAAACACGCTCTGCATGCCAGCAGACGTCGCTGGCGGTCAATTCTCCTGCAGTACCGGGCGTAGGCACCAGGGGGAGGAGGTAGTGGCCGAAAGCAAACGTCGAGGCGCAGACCGCCGTGGGTTGCGGCGCAGGCATGGTGGTCATTCCGTTGTCAATGGGTGGACATGCTTCCGAATAATCAGAACCCGGAAACGAAATATC